>CBFDDU010000014.1:0-30879 GCA_965603655.1 uncultured Candidatus Electrothrix sp.
ATACTTCCTGATAATGATCAAAATCACGAATCTCCACCGGCTCTGGATCCATAAAACGATGCCCGAGGGTTGTTGCCCCGGTCCGCACCCCTTCAATGGTCAGATCAACAACCTTCCCATCATACAGGGCAAGAAGCCATTGGAGAGGGCGGGCAAAAGTCATACTGCTTTCAGCCCAGCGCATGGATTTAAGAAAGGGAAGAGAACGCAAAAGTTCATTCAGAAGCTTAGGGAGCAGCTCTCCGGTCTCCTGCCCCTTGATCTCCTCCACGGCCATCAGGTACTCGCCCTTCTTGGTTTCGATAATCTGCAAATCTTCCACAGCAACCCCTCGGGAACGGGCAAAGCCCTGGGCCGCCTTGGTCGGCTGACCATCCGCATCAAAAGCAGCCTTTTTGGCAGGCCCTGTGTGTTCCTGACGGCGATCTTCCTGGCAAGTCTGGAGTCCGTCTATAGCCAAGGTCAGACGACGTGGAGTGCCCACGGTCCGAACCGCACCGAAACCCAACCCCAGCTCCTTGAGTTGGGCCTGAGCAGCTTGCTCCATAAAGGAGAGGGCAGGTTGTATATAACTGGCAGGTATCTCTTCTGTTCCGATTTCAAAAAGTAATTGTGTCATTGGTTCAACAGTCCAGGGGGTAATATTCAGGAAAACGGCATTTCCAAGATGAATGTATGGTAGGATATGCTCACAGGACGAATCGCTGTTCCGTCTTCAAGCGACATCGGCACATTCCCTCTTTTCCTCGCATGATAGGCGAAAAAATACGAGAAAAGCTATCATACCGGAAGATCTCCGACCGGGCAAGCATTATAACGTGGACAGTAACAACGGGAAAACAGAGAGTCGTCTCTCTGCCTTCTTTTTTCGGCAGGCAGGCTATCCTTATCTTCATTAATTCAAAAGCAAAGATCCCTATTTTATCACCTGAATCCGGGCTCAATGAATCAAAAAGACATACTCAACTGATAGATATAGATATTATGCGTCTCCCCCGAAGATTGACGACAAAAAAGTTGCTTTTTCTCACCTGTTCCTGTAATTATCCTTAACCTGTCTCAACTATCGAATGCAGGCGCTGAAAGGTGAGCCCTTGCGACGCACCTGTAATAGCTTCAGGAATACACTGTGACAGCAATATGGCGGGATAACCGTATTGAAATTGCATAATCTCAACCCGCCTCTGTCTTTTTTTCGTATATATTATATGAACAGTCTTTTATCTTTTTTTCGCCTCCTCCATGCTCGACGCCGCCTGATAACCGCTATGGCGGTCAGAGAGATACGTGCGCAGTATGTGGGCTCCTCGCTCGGACTCTTGTGGACCCTGATTCATCCGCTGGTGATGATCTCGGTGTTCTGGTTTGTTTTCAGCGTTGGCTTTAAAGCAAAGCCTCTGAACGATGTGCCGTTTATCGTCTGGCTGACAGCAGGTCTGGCTCCCTGGTATATCTTTTCCGATATTATCAGCGGCTCAACGAATATTATTGTCGCCCATAGCCATCTGGTGAAAAAAACCATTTTTTCTCCACAGATCCTGCCCGTGGTGAAAATCCTGTCCAGTCTGGTCACCCATGCAATCTTTTTACTCGTTCTGCTGGTTCTGCTCATCTTTCAAGGAATGCCCTTCAGTCTGTATTATTTCCAGGCCGGTTATTATCTTTTTTGTATGCTCGTGCTTGCCTTGGGTCTTTCCTGGACCTTATCCGCGCTGAATGTCTTTGTCCGTGATGTGGCCCAGCTGGTCACGGTTCTTCTTCAGGTCGGCTTCTGGGTTACCCCTATTTTCTGGGATATCCAAATGATGCCCCCTAAGGTACAATGGTTTCTCAAGCTGAACCCTGTCTACTATATTATTCAGGGATATCGGGATTCGTTCATCAGCTTTCAGCCCTTTTGGAACCATCTCTCATACACTGTGTATTACTGGCTGTTCACTCTTGGAGTACTGGCCAGCGGTGCATATATTTTCAAGAAACTGAAACCTCAGTTTCCCGACGTGCTGTAACTCTATGTCTGATTCGGCAATCTCGGTTCATAATGTAACCAAAACATACTCGCTCTACCGGAAACCGGTGCATCGGCTTTTGGAGATATTTCACCCCTTCGGCAAGAAATACCATACGCCGTTTTGCGCACTCAATAATATTGATTTTGACATCAAAAAAGGGCAAGCCCTCGGTGTTATAGGCAGGAACGGGAGCGGCAAATCTTCCTTACTCCAACTGATCACCGGCATCCAACAACCGACCGCAGGGACTGCCCATGTAAACGGTCGCATTTCTGCTCTTCTTGAGCTTGGAGCAGGCTTTAATCCTGAGTTCACAGGGCGAGAGAATGTTTACCTCAACACGGCGATCCAAGGCTTCTCTGAAGGAGATACTGACGAACGCTTTCAGCGAATTGCCGAATTTGCTGATATCGGAGAATTTATCGACCGACCGGTCAAGACCTACTCCAGCGGCATGTATATCCGCCTGGCCTTTGCCGCTGCTGTCAG
Organism: uncultured Candidatus Electrothrix sp.; assembly: GCA_965603655.1. Lineage (GTDB taxonomy): Bacteria > Desulfobacterota > Desulfobulbia > Desulfobulbales > Desulfobulbaceae > Electrothrix. The sequence goes on from CBFDDU010000014.1 coordinate 2,502, forward strand.
CGTGCAGCCGGAAATCCTCATTGTTGACGAAGCACTCTCTGTCGGCGATATATTTTTCCAGCAAAAATGCATGACCCATATGCAAAAAATGATGGAAGGCTGCACCATTGTGCTGGTCAGCCATGATATGCACTCCATTGTCAACCTCTGCGATCGCGTTCTGCTGCTGGAAAATGGCCAAGTTGCCTTTGACGGAGACCCGGTGGAAGGAGTGAGTCAGTACACCAAGATACTCCATGACGAACATTTCAGCGGCGGCAAGGAAATTGCAGAGCGTGCCGAAGTCCTGCCTCGGAATGTTGTGGAAAAAATGTCGGATCTAGGTGATGATTTTTCCCAATGGACTAAAATTCCCGAGGAAAAACGCTCTGGCGTTGAACAGGTCATTATCGAGTCTCTGAGTATAACCAGCCAAGGTAAACCCATCAATGTGGTACAGCAAGGGGATGTCATCAGCATACGGATGCTGGTCCATGCTGCCGCAGACATGGATGAGATCATCTTTGGATATAATATTAAGGACAGGGTGGGCAATGCGATTTTCGGTGAAAACAGCCTTTGCCTTGACCCCTCTGCTCTGCATCTTGATGCTGGCTACAATTTCGTTGAATATTCATTTATATGGCCGGAGGTGTATCCCTATAAATACACTATCACCGTCGGGATCGGTCAGGGCCTGATTTCCTTGGGACATGTTGTGCAGTGCTGGGCCCATGATATCGCTTCGATAACCGCCGTAACACCGGGTCGATCCATCCACGGAATGTTTAATAATGACCTTGAAGCATTGACTGTCACCTCTGTATGACACAGTAATCACAAAACAATAAGAACCACATGATCTATCCAAAAAACATCATAGAGTTCGTCAAAAACGATCCGGCCCTGAGAGAACGTTTCAGCCATGTTGCGGCCATAACCTCGCTCAACACAACGACGACCCAGCTGGGTCAGAGCGATTTTTCCTTTGAAGAATATATGCTCACCAAGGGGCATACCCAAAGCCGGGCAATCCGAAAATATCTCCATTTCATCGCCTCGACCTCCAGTATCTTCAACGAGATCTTTCAGTATTTCCCCAAAGAAAATCAGAACAGCACCCATAAGGATGATGTCAGCGCCATCGGCACGGCCCCCTTTGAACTTATCTACCATGCCATGTACCTCTACTGCCTAGACAGCTGGGGTGTAGAAGGAGATGTGATCGAATGCGGCACCTATAAAGGCTTTTCCGCCTGCTGCCTCAGCTGGGTATGCAATTATCTGGGCAGGCGGCTCATTGTGGCAGATTCCTTTGAAGGCCTGCCAGAAAACAACACGGACCCCTATTATAAAAAAGGGGATTTCTGCGGGCAGATAGACGAGGTACGAGCCAATATCGAAGATTTCGGCAAAATCGAACAGGTGGATTTTCTCAAAGGATTTTACAACACCTCCCTTCAGGGCTTTGATCGTCCCCTCTGCATGCTCTGGATGGACGTGGATCTCTATGAATCAACTATGGATATCCTGAACAACCTCCTTCCCCACCTAGCTACTGACGGGGTAATCATTTCGCACGAGCTGTTTGCGGACCGGGATTTTGCCGACGACGGTTTGCTCAAAAATACTATCGGGCCCTCCAAGGCCATGTATGGATTCTTTACCGAACAGGGCATGACCTACCAGACCATGCCGCTGGAAAACGGTTCCGGCTTGGTTGTCCCCTGCACAGCAGATGAAAAACTACTCATGTCCTGTGACCATGTCCGCTTCCTGCGGGATCACTGCCGTCAGTCAGATGTCGCCCTTACGCAACAACAGGCTGAGCTAAAGCACGACATCGGCCATTGGCAACATGAGGTCGAAAAACTGATGGAAATCTACCGTTCCACTGCTGATTTCCGATGCAAACAAGCTATCAAAACTGTCTTAGGAAAACTCGGCCTACGCAAGGAATAGACCGATGTATGAAGAGTATATTGTCCAAGACAGCGACAAACTGCGCCGAATTGAAGAAGCCCTGCTGGCCACCTATTTCAAAAATTACAATCAGGAGTTTCTGACCACAGAAACCGGCAAAGAGGACATCAAGGCCAATACCCACCGGCGCTATAACAGTGCGCTCAAACATGTCGTTCCCTGGGTGGCAAAACGAATTGATCTGACCGGCAAAACGCTTCTTGAAATCGGCAGCGGCACCGGATCAAGCACAGCGGCCTTTGCCCATTTTGTTAAAAAGATAGACGGTTACGATATTGATGAACAGGCCCTTGCTGGAGCCCGGGCACGCATGGAGGTCATGGGACTGGATAATGTAGCCTTGCATCTTGTTGCTCCTGAGAATCTGGTTGATACCCTGAAAGAAAATCACGCGAACGGAGCGGACATTATCCTCCTCTTTGCGGTTCTTGAGCATCAAACGATTCAGGAACGTCATGAAACCATAAAATCATGCTGGGAGCTCCTCAATCCAGACGGCGTGCTGGTTATCACTGAAACCCCGAACTTACTCCACTACACGGACCTGCATACTTCCAAGCTACCTTTTCTCCACTTATTGCCCACAGAACTCTATATCCGGTACGCAAATCGATCACCAAGAGAAGGCTTCAGCACTTGTTTTACCGACACCGCATCTCTTTCTCCAGAACAATTGGAGACCGAAATTATGCGTTGGGGTCGGGGGGCAAGTTTTCATGATTTTGAGCTTTCCCTTGGAAAGGATCACGAGAAATACCTTGTCGCCAACGGATTTGAAGAGGAAATATTGACATGGCTGGACGTGACCTTTGACGAAGAGCTACTGCGTCATTATTTTATGGTCAAGGAACTTGATGTCCCCTTGGCCTTTTCCCGTGCTGTGCTCAATCTTATCTATAAAAAAAGTAAAATGCCTCCCCCCTGCCTTTCGCAGGCTCCTGAGCAGATATTTATTATCGATAAATACCTCTATCGAGAACAAAAATTTGTTATCGATAGTCTCAATGAACGGTTGGTAACGGCAGAAAAACAGCTGCATGATATACTTATATCCAAATGCTGGTTGCTGGCGAATATTTTAGCTGCTCCCTATCGAAAACTAAAGGCTTTGTTTTCCGACTCTGCCACCTGACCCCAACCACTTGTCTTTCTTATGAAAATAGGTATTTTTTTAGGTTCGCCAAGAATTAATGGTGGAACCTATGTTATTTATGAACATAGCTCCCGGCTAAAAAAAAGGGGGCATCAGGTTATTCTGGTTACCAAACAAAAAGTCACTCCAGAAGAACATGCCTGGCATTCAGCTGCCCATGAACTAGAATGGCTAACCTTGGAACAAGCTAAGATCGAGTCCTTTGATATGGTCTTGGCAACTTGGTGGCAAAGCCCCTTCCTACTTCATGAGCTCCAGGCCACCCATTACGCCTATTTTGTCCAATCTATAGAAACGCGTTTTTTCGAAAAACCGGATCCGACAAACTACAACACAAAAGATATAGGTGTATGGCAGGGAATCTGCGAAAAAACCTATTCCTACGCCCTGCCGATCATCACTGAGGCAACCTGGATTCAGGAGTATATCTACAGGAAATACAATAATTATCCTGAACTGGTACGTAACGGTGTCCGCAAGGATATCTATACTGCCCAAGGAAAAGCCGCTGCTCCCCGTGAGCCGGGCCGCTTCCGAGTCCTGGTGGAAGGGCCGATTGATGTTGCCTATAAAAACGTCCCCGCCTCCATTAAACTGGCAAAAGAAGCCGGTGCTGATGAAATCTGGCTCCTCACTTCATCGGCTGTTGATCAGCACGAGCATGTTGACAGAGTTTTCTCACAAGTTCCTATTCACGAAACCCCGGAGATCTACCGTTCCTGCGACCTCTTGCTCAAACTCAGTTATGTGGAAGGCATGTTCGGCCCTCCCTTGGAAATGTTCCACTGCGGCGGCACAGCCTTAGTCTATGATGTCACCGGTCATGACGAGTACATAGTTCATGATCGGAACAGCTATGTCGTTGCCCGAGATGAACAGGAAGAGGTTATTCGTTATCTTCGGCATCTCAAAGAAAACCCCCAGGAGCTAGAACGCCTCAAACAGGGAGCGATGCAGACCGCCTCTGAATGGCCGGATTGGGATGAATGCGCTGATCTGTTTGAAAAAGCATTGATAGGAATAGCAGCCAGACGACCGGCAAGCAGGCAATACTTCAAACGAAGTACTGAAGAGATCTTTCAAGCAAGGATACCTTTTCTTCTAGCTGCTGCCCAAAAAAACTTTTCGGAGCGGGAAAAGGCTGTATGGAACGGGGAGGACACAGACAAAAACAATTTTACTGAATTATATTGGGATAATGAAGGAAAATTTACCAGTGAAAAATCGCAATGGCGACATTATAAAAGCGAAGAATGGACAACGATCTCGTTTGAACTGCCCGTAGAAGAATCGCCGCTTTGGCTTCGCTTGGACCCCAGCACTCGGACAGGCTTCGTTGAAATTGCATTTATTACGGTATCGAACAAAACACAAGATACCGATATTATATCACTTAGAAATGCAAATGATTTTCAGTGCCTCTTTCTGACCGGTGACGCAAAATGGCTTTTTCCAGAAAAAAAGAATATTATTTTTTCCTACGGGCCGGATCCGATATTTGTGTTACCGGAACTGCAACAAGACGCCATTGAAGTCGGAGACCTTCTGGAAGTCAAAATCAAACTCAACGAAACAGGAATGCAGCAATTTTTCAATACCCATCAGCTCAGCTTTCCGGATCAATTGCAAGAGTTACAGGCTGCTACCGAGCAGGCTCGGCCCTGGTGGAAACGAATCTTGGGATAGCACCCCTGAAGACAGAACATATGCTTAACAATATAAAGCCTCATCTTGCTCAATTAAAAATTGCCGTTAAAATTGCATTGGGCAGATACTGATGGTCATTCAACGAAAATACTCCCCAGAAGTAGACGGGTTACGCGCTTGGGCAGTACTTGGGGTCCTGCTGTATCATTTTGACTTCAAAGCATTTTCTGGAGGTTTCACCGGCGTTGATATTTTCTTCGTTATCTCCGGTTTCCTGATTACCCGAAATATTATGGCAGATATCGGTAAGGGTTCCTTTTCCTTTACCCGATTTTATAGTCGCCGGATCAAACGATTATTTCCAGCCCTGTACGCCACCTTATTTCTGACCCTGCTGTTCGCCTATCTGCTCTTCACACCGGAGCACCTGTTGCGCCTGGGCAAATCACTCCTCTACAGTATTCTATCAGTTTCTAACTTTTTTTTCTGGAAAGAGGCTGGTTATTTTGACACCGCTGTAGACTTTAAACCCTTGCTTCATACCTGGTCCCTTGCTGTTGAGGAGCAATTTTACGTGGCTTGGCCAGCGATCCTCTTTCTTTTCTCCAAGCTGGGCAAAAAAATCTGGTTACCCTTCTTTCTCCTCCTTATCAGCGGAGCCTCTCTGTACGGGGCAGAACATTGGCTGAATTCTGATCCAACCGGTGCCTTTTTCCTGACCCCGTTTCGCATTATCGAATTTGCCTTCGGAGCTGGACTGGTTTGGCTGATAGATCTCCAGCCCAAAAAGAAATTCCTTTTAGAACCGCTGCAACTTACTGCCCTTCTACTGATCCTGTACAGCTTTTTCTCTTTTAATAAACTCACGAGCTTTCCCGGCCTTTCTGCCCTCATTCCCTGCCTGGGAGCAGCACTTGCCATCTACAGTGGACAGGCCCGTTTTCTCGGTTACCTCCTGAGAAATCCATTAGCTGTGGGTATCGGCTTGATCTCGTATTCGCTCTATCTTGTTCATTGGCCCCTGTTGATCTTTTATAAGTACTGGCATTATTCCGAGATAGATCATACTGATCGGGTTGGCCTCCTGCTCGCGACTTTTCTCTGCGCCTGGCTCTCTTGGAAATTCATTGAGCAACCCTTCCGTAAAGGATTCACCCGCTCCCGGAAACTCCTTGTCTTTTTTTACATCGCCAGTGCTGCCCTGCTGATAGGTGCTGCTATCACGCTTATTCAAAAAGAAGGTCTTCCAGAAAGAATCAGCACCAACTACAGCAAGCTCCAGGATACAGATCAGTTTCATATTGACCAATATGGTGGAAAAGGATACGGATTTACCGGTCTCATTGGTGCAAAAAAGCCGAAAAAGCATTACGATGTCCTCCTCGCTGGGGACAGCTTTATGCTGCAATATGCAACCGGCTTTGACCAATTTTTTCAGCAGGAAAAGATTGCAGCAAGAACGGTCACCGATTATTCCTGCTTCATGGGTCCAGGGATCACCTCGTTTGTTCGAGGAAAACCAGATCACGAGTGTACGGAGCGTACGCAGCAGATGTTTACCTTACTAGAAGACTATGATACGCCGCTTATTCTTTCCGAGGCATGGGCTTGGTATTTCCCAGAGGGTATCTGCGATCTTAATGATAAGCCTTTCATTTTTAATAAGAAAAAAGACTACTTGGACTTTCTGATAAAAAATATCGAAAAAATAAGAGAAAAAATCGGGAAAAACAGGCGGCTCATTCTTATCGGGAATCCACCGGGAAGCGGCAATAGAAACGGAATTATCTCATGCCTCAATCGACCCAACTATCTTCCGAATAATTGCCTGGACTCTGTGGTATTTCCAAGATCGCAAGGTGTTGGTCTCGATATCAATAAAAGGCTGCAAGAGTATGCAACCAGTGAAGAAAACACTTGGTTTCTTGACCCCTTTGATGTCTTCTGCCAGGAGGGTTCCTGCGCTGCACTAGACTCTGCCAGTGGTGAGATCTGGTACTCAGACGGGGGGCATCTCTCCATTGACGGCTCTATAAAAGCAGCTCATTCTTTCAGTCAGCAACTTCTCGACATTATTCGTCCGACAATGGAAGCTCCCCCGACGCAGTGAGAGAGAAGAGCGCTGTTTTAAAAAACAAGGGGCGATCCGTAGATCGCCCCTGAGCTCAGCAACGTCCTCTTATTTCCTAAACACCAACCTGTTCTCCTCCCCCCGATCAATCACCACCTGATCTCCCTCGCTAAAGCGCCCCTCCAGGATCTCCAAGGCCAAGGGATTTTCAATAAAGCGTTGAATAGCCCGCTTCAGCGGACGAGCACCAAAGCTGGGATCATAGCCGGTCTCCACCAGGAACAGTTTGGCCGCCTCGGTCAATTCTACAGAGAACTTGCGTTCTTTCAGTCGAGTCGCCATCCGAGCGACCTGGATATCCACGATCTGAAGGAGATCCTTCTGGGTGAGTCCCTGGAAGGTGATGATCTCATCCACCCGATTAAGGAACTCCGGGCGGAACTGGCGGTGCAGCAGCTCATCCACCTGCCGCCGCATCTCCTCCGGGTCCTTCTGACCCAGCTCCATGATCAGATGACTGCCCAGGTTGGAGGTCATGATCATGATGGTGTTTTTAAAGGAGACGGTCCGGCCCTTGCCGTCGGTCATCCGCCCGTCATCCAGCACCTGAAGCAGGACGTTAAAGACATCCGGGTGGGCCTTTTCAATTTCATCCAGCAGGATCACGGAATAGGGCCGTCGCCGTACCGCCTCGGTGAGCATCCCCCCCTCGTCATAGCCCACATAGCCCGGAGGCGCACCGATCAGGCGGGCCACGGAATGCTTTTCCATGTACTCGGACATATCAATGCGGATCATGGCCTGTTCCGAGTCAAAGAGGAAGTCAGCCAAGCTGCGGGCCAGCTCGGTCTTGCCCACTCCCGTGGGGCCGAGAAAGATAAAGGAACCCAGCGGGCGATCCGGGTCCTGGAGGCCGGCCCTGGCCCGGCGCACTGCATTGGCCACCGAGGTGATGGCCTCTTGCTGACCGATGACCCGCTTCGCCAGCTGCCCTTCCGCCTGCACCAGTTTTTCCTTTTCGCCTTCCAGCAGCTTATCCACCGGCACCCCAGCCCATTTCGCCACAACGGCAGCGATATCTTCCGCACCAACCTCTTCCTTGAGCATCTGATGATGCTGCTGCACCTCAGCCAATTTGCGGTTTTCCGCTTCCAGCTCTTTTTCTAAGTCCACGATTCTGCCGTAACGAATCTCCGCCACCTTGCTCAGGTCACCGAGCCGCTCGGCCCGCTGCTCCTCAATATGGGCCTCGTCAATCTGGGTCTTGATATCCCGGATGCTCTGAATCACGTCTTTTTCCAGCTGCCACTGGCCCTTCATGGCGTTGAGCTGCTCGTTGAGCTCAGCCAGCTCCTTTTTCAGCCGCTCCAGCTGCTCCTTGGAGGCCTTGTCCTTTTCCTTTTTCAGGGCCTCCTGCTCAATCTCCATCTTGATCCGTTTGCGGTCCAACTCATCAATCTCGGTGGGCATGGAGTCAATCTCAATGCGCAGCTTGGATGCCGCCTCGTCGATCAGGTCGATGGCCTTGTCCGGCAGAAAGCGGTCAGAGATGTAGCGGTTAGAGAGCATGACCGCTGCCACGGTGGCTGCATCCTGAATGCGCACCCCGTGATGGACCTCATACTTCTCCTTGATCCCGCGCAGGATGGCAATGGTGTCCTCTTCACTGGGTTCCTGGATCAGGACCGGCTGGAAGCGACGCTCTAAGGCCGCATCCTTTTCAATATACTTACGATATTCATCCAGGGTAGTTGCGCCCACGCAATGGAGCTCCCCCCGAGCCAGGGCCGGTTTGAGCATATTGGAGGCATCCATAGAGCCCTCCGAGGCCCCTGCCCCCACAAGGGTGTGGATCTCATCAATAAAGAGGATGATCTCTCCTGCCTTCTTCTCCACCTCTTTGAGCACCGCCTTGAGCCGATCTTCAAACTCGCCCCGGTATTTCGCTCCGGCGATGAGCAGGCCCAGGTCCAGCGAGATGACCTGCTTGCCCTCCAGGGTGGCCGGGATATCGCCGTTGACAATACGCTGGGCCAGGCCCTCGACAATGGCGGTCTTGCCCACGCCTGGCTCACCGATGAGCACCGGGTTGTTCTTGGTCCGGCGACTGAGCACCTGGATGATCCGACGCACCTCTTCGTCGCGCCCGATGACCGGGTCCAGCTTACCGCTGCGGGCCACGTCAGTGAGATTACGGGCGTATTTTTCCAGGGCCTGATACTTGTCCTCAGGGTATTGATCCGTGACCCGCTGATTGCCCCGGATGGTGGTCAGGGCCTGGAGAAAGGTCACCGCATTAATGCCCATGCGCTGGAGCATCTGGGCGATGGGAGCGAGGGTGTCGCTCTTGAGGATACCGAGGAAGAGGTGCTCCTGGCTGACGTACTCGTCCTGCATGGCCGCCGCTTCCTTGGCTGCCTGATCAACCACCTTTATGAAGGTCTTGGACATATAGGACTGGCTGGCCCCGGAACCGGAGACCTTGGGCAATTTGCCGATCAGCTGATCGGTCTCGCTGAGCACAACCGCCGGGGTCACGCCGAGCTTCTGGAGAATCGGTACCACCACGCCTTCGGGCTGCTCCAGCAGGGCCTTGAGCAGATGCTCGGGCTGCATTTCCGGGTTGCCGAACTGCTCGGCCAGACTGTGCGCGGTCTGGATTGCTTCCTGGGATTTCACAGTGAATTTATCAAGCTGCATAGTTCCTCCTCTCTTTTTTATATTCTCTTCCCTCTACAAAACAGAAGGTTAGTCTTCTTCATTCTTGGAAAAGAAGATAAGAATTATTTGCAGGCTGTCAAGGGAGGAGGGTGCTGGTGGCGAGGGGCGGTGGTGGAGCATGCAACCCGGTCTCACGAAGCAAAATCAGCGGTACTCCCCATCCTCCTAAAGAGGCTCCGGCTCTCCTCCGACAAAACACAGCCTGTCCACTTCAAGTGGATGCCTACATTGACCTGAAGAGCATGCGTGCATCCACCTGCTGCTCCGCGCCGCTGCCCCCCTTCTTTTTTCCCATCTCCACATAATTAAAAACAATTCCATTGACAAATGGCGACACACCGTCTTAACTTGGCAAAAGCAGTTCCGTCCCGCCTCACTTATCCCACCATTTTCAAAGGAGAAGACTATGAAGAAACAGACAAAGAACAAAATATGGCAAGCTGTGGCGACAACCTGCCTTGGATTCCTTCTCTTGCAGTTACGTAGGTCTAATTGAGTGCAGCGAAATCAGACAATGTAAGCAATGCGTTGTCCGCTTTCGTTGTACTCAATCAGACCTACCTGCTATCTGATCTCAATTACTCTTCCTTCCCACGTCCCTGCACCACGATCTCCCTGCTGAAGCTGTACGGCTTATGGGCGATACCATCGCCATTGATAAGCGTCAGAGTCACTGTGTAGGTACCCGGCTTATGAAAGAGATGGCTGACAGCCGCGCCGTCGACTTTGTCCTTATCCCCGAAATCCCAGTGATAGGTCCAGCTGCCTTGGCTGCTGCCCAGTTTCGCCTGAAACAACACCTCATCTCGGGCACCGCCGCTGAAGACCTGCTCAGGTTCGTGAAGGATCTCCACCTCCGGTAAAGGCAGGACGGTCACAGCAATTGTTTTCTCGGCCGCACGACAAGCCGACTCCCCATCCCCATCTCCATTCCCATCTCCATTCCCATCTCCATCCCCAGTGTTGCTTCTGCCTTGCACACGAACCGTATATTTTCCCGGCTGGCTGTAGATATGGCGGAAGACAGGGCTTTGAACAGTTGCTCCGTTAGCTGTGCCGTCTCCGCTCTCCCAGCTCAGCAGCGGCTGAACACCGGTATCATCCAACAACAGGGGCCTGATGCACACCTCCTCATCGGCAAGAACCGTGAGTCGCTCCGGCACAACAAGTTGGGGCAGGCTACGTACCTGGACGATCTGCGAGGGGCCGGGCTGTCCATCCACTACAGTATGGATTTCCCGTACACCCGCCTGAGGAAACGTCACGTCCACCTCCTTGCCCTGCCCTTTCAGCGCATTGCCGAAATCCCAATGTATCTGCCCGACCTGTGCTAGCTGGTCGGTCTGATCAGTCAGGGGAGTCAGAGTGTAACGAACAGTCTGATTGACACAGACCTGCTGCGGCCCTTGCATCTGCATGACCGGCTGACCAGCAACAAAAACAGGCAGCTCAACCTGAGCCTTGCTGCAAGCAAGACCGGCATCATCTTCAACTGTCAGGCGGACAAGATACTGACCCGGCTCCTTGAAGCTATGCTCGACAAACCAGCCTTGCCCCTGCTGACCATCGCCGAAATCCCAATGCAGTTTCCTGATCACACCATCTTCATCCCTGCTCTCAGCAGCAGAAAAATGGAGCAGGGTATTGGGCAGTACGGCCTGCGGCGTTTCAAAATTCATGGTCCGTCCGGCCACGCTCCAACGGATGCGGGGCAGAGGTGGTTGATTGATCTTGATTTCCCGACTGCTCTCCGAGGTGCTGCACACCGTGTTCTCCGGCATGTCGGCCTTGAGACGGACCGTATAACGCCCTGCCCTGCCATAACTATGCGCTGCCGTGATCCCGCTGCCTGTGTTGCCTGTACTGCCAATGGCACCGTCGCCGAAATTCCAGCTGTATCGGGTCGATTCATCGTTGACCGCTGCCGATTCCGAGGCATCAAAGACTACTAACTCGCCGATGCAGCCATTGTTCGCCCTGAGACCTGCCCTGAAATCCGCCCGTGGTGCAGCAAGAACCTGCACCTTGCGCTCATCCTCGGCCTGATTATCGCACCTGCCCGACTCAGGCGTTTCGACGGTCAATCTGGCTCGATACAGACCCGGCTCTTTGTAGATATGGTTGGTCGTTGCCCCCACATCAGCACTGCCGTCGCCGAAGTTCCACCCATAACCGGTAATGGGCCGCTGGCCGCCGCTGGAGGCGGTGCCGTCAAAGTGCACAGGCGCATTGCTGCACACTTCGATATCTTTTCCGGCTCTGGCTACGGGTGCGGCAATGAGCCGGATATTTTTCCGAGCCTGCCCTGCATTGCAGTCCAGCCCGGAATCATCATAGACGGTCAGATCGAGGGGATAATCACCCGCCTTTTCATAGACCCGAACCGGGTTTGCACCTTCCACCTCTTGGCCGTCACCGAGGTCCCAGAGATAGCGCAGCGGTCCGCCCTCCGGGTCACGGGAAAGCGTACCGTCAAACAGAACATGCTCGCCCACGCAGAACTGCTCGCCGTCGCTACGGATCACCGCTTGTGGCGGGCCGTTGATCTGTACGGCAATCTGCTTAGAATCGCTGCTGTTACCTAAGCCGGTATTATCATCCACCCGCAGACGGACCGGATAAAGACCGGGAGCGGTAAATAGGTGACTGGCAGCCACGCCTTGGCTGCCGCTCTTGTCACCGAAATCCCAGTGATAAGCAAGCGGATCCTGATCAGGATCAGTGCTGGCTGAGCCGTCAAAAAAAACGAGCTGCTCGCAGGTGCGGATGTCTTTGCCCGCATCCGCCTTGGGCGGAAAATTAACCGCCACAGTCTGGCGAGCTCTAGCTATGTCATTGGCTGTATCGTTGGCTGCGCCGCTATCATCCTGCACGGTGAGCACAGCCTGATAGCGGCCCGGCTCGGTATAAACATGCTTGACCTGCCTGCCTTGGCTCGTGCTATTATCGCCGAAATCCCAGGTATAGGCAATAATACTGCCGTCCGCATCAACCGAACCCGAGGCATCGAACAAGACTTCCCTGCCCGGTTCGACCCGAGGCAGAGTCTGCATTCGAGCAATGGGCGGGCTGTTGACGGTTACAGTCAGAGAGTCGCTGTGACTCGCGCCGTCGTTATCAACAATAGTCAGGCCGACCTGATATTGGCCGGGCTGCTCAAAACGATGGGAGAACCTCTCGGTCGTGTACTGCTTGTACTGCCGGTCCTGCACCTGCCAGAGAAAAGAGCTGATCAAGCCGTCCGGGTCCAGAGAACGGCTGCCGTCAAAATGGACAATGCCGCCCGGTGCAATGAGCTGATCCGACCCGGCATCGGCCAGCGGCGGCGCGTTGACCCTGATTTCTTTTTGTGTTGATTGCACGGCACTGGCGCAGCCTGAAGCGTCTGTTACCCGGAGCTGCACCGTATATGTGCCCGGTAGAGGATAGACATGTTCGACCGTCATTCCCTCACCCTTGCCCCCATCACCGAAATCCCATATGTACGAAATGATTACATCATCTGCATCGCTTGACGCAGAGGCATCAAAAACAACCTGACTGGTATTGACGACTTCAGGCATGGTGATCACCGGCACGGGCGGGGCATTGATCCGCACGGTCTGTTGGCTGGCTTGTTCGGCATTGCCCACCCCGGAGTCATCCACAGCAGTCAACCGCACCGTGTACAGGCCGGGTTGTGCATACGCATGACGAACCTGTTCACTCTGCCCTGTTGCCCCGTCGCCGAAATTCCAACGGTATAAACTGATCTCGCCGTCCGCATCACGGGACTTTTCCGCACTAAAGCTGATCAAGACACTGGCAGCGGCAACCGAGGCCGAGGCGGTAATGACCGGTTCAGGCGCGGCATTGATAATAATCGTACCCGCCGCCTCATCGGTGCTGTTGCCGAGACCGGAGTCATCCTCCACCTGAAGTCGGACCGTGTAGGCACCGGGCTGCTGCCAAGCATATTTAACCGTCTTCCCGCTTCCCGGCTCGCCTTTTTCGCCGAAATCCCATTTGTAGGCGATGATTGTGCCGTCGCTGTCCAAGGATTGGCCCGCATCCAGCAGCACCTCTTCACCCGGTGCTGCCACCTGCTTGAAGGTGAATTCCGCCAAGGGTGCAGCATTAATCAGGATGCGGTGGTCGGCCTGATCGGTCGTGCATAAGCCCGGCCCGTCATCTTCCACCAGCAGCCGCACCTGATACAAACCGGGACGGGCAAAGCTATGTTCTCGTATCGGGCCGTTCCCCTGCTTGTCCTGCCGCTCTTTGCCGAACATCCAGCGATAACGGATGATCTTGCCGTCGGCATCAACGGATGCGCTACCGTCAAAGCGCACCTTTTCTCCGGGAGCAGCACTGGCCGGGGCAGCAATCTTCGCCTTGGGCGGCGCATTGATTACCACCGGGACGTCCAGACGGGATTGGTTGGCGATAAAGCCGGAATCGTCCTGCACTGTCAGGGTAACCGTGTACTCGCCCGGCTGCTGAAAATCATGGGTAATCCTGCTGCCTGTGGCGGTGCTGCCGTCTTCAAACTGCCATTGAAAGGCAAGCTGATCATCATCTTTATCTGTAGAACCGGAGGCATCCAGCACGGCTGTGTTGCAGGCGGACAACAGGGTTACCGCGACCTTCGGCACCGGCACATGATTGGCCGGGGCAAGAAAGGGCGGCAGATCCAAGGGAAGTTCTTTGCCCTGATCATCCTCCAGCCAGAACTGGACATAATTCACCTTGGCCGAAGACAGCAACACGGCTGCGGTTTTCCCCTTTTCCTGGTCGAGCAGAGGGACTCGGGTGAACTTTGCTGTTTTGTTTTCTGATGCTTTGAGCAGCACCTTGGGACGGAGCGGAGAGGAAAAAGAGATACGCCCGCCGAAATTAGCTCTATCTGCGTCAACATTGGTGATGTCAAGCGATTGACTTGTTGCGGGCACCGTAAAGCGAATTTCCGTATCCAGGAATGGCGCATCCGGTACCTGTACATTCACAGCCGGGGCGGAGAGGCGGAGACCGGGAATCGGCGTGTTTTTCTTTTCCTCTGCTGAAATGAAGACCTGAAATTTATTATTGCCGGGGCCGGAGATGCCGTCCACCACAAGCTGAAACAATACGCGCCTATCTGGAAGCGGGAACCTGCCGTCCGCAGGATCAAGTGCGGCAATACTGCGCCAGCGGTTGTCGTAAAAGGGATTTTCGCCCAGCTCCAGCGCGGCCAAGGGTGGTTGCTCCGGTAAGGGTTCTTCGATCCTGCGCAGGTGCTGCCTGATATTCCCACCGCCGTACACCAAATAACGCACCTTGGAATCTGCGTACTCCTTGTCTAATGTACCTCCGAAATCAGCATCAAAAATGCGGACAAAGAGTTTATCGTTATAACCGCTGTCCACGGAAAAGAAGAAGACAAAACGCTGGAAATTCTCCTCCGTGACTTCCGGGCCGGTGGTTATGAAGAAGTTTTGTTTTTCCGCTGCCTGCGCATTGACATTGCCTGCGAAGAGTATCAACAAGATAAGAAAAAAAAAGTTTTTCATAATTCGATACGTTCTGCTGATTGCTTATGTTCACCCACCGAAGCCAGCACCCGCTGAAACGCGGCCTTGGCAAAGGGTTTTTCAAGGAAATCATTCATGCCCGCGTCCGTACAGCGCAACCGATCTTCCGCCGCCACATTGGCGGTAATGGCCACAATCCACGGCTGTTGGTCAGGGGCAACTTCCGCTCGGATACGCCGGGTTGCCTCAAGTCCGTCTATGACCGGCATGTTGACATCCATAAAGACCAGATCATACGCTGTTTCATGCACCCTTTGCAGGGCCTCTGCGCCGTTTTCAACAAAATCAGCCACCAAATCTAATTGCTTGAGGAAGGTGCGGATCAGCATCTGATTACCTCGGTTGTCGTCAGCTGCAAGAATGCGCAGGGACGGTTGCACCCCAGACTCAATTTCCGTATCGATTTGCTTCCCTTCCTGACACGGCACAACAACAGGTTCACATGTCTGCTCACAGGTCAGAGCCTGCACAAGCTCTTTCATGGTCAGCGGCTTATTGACCACGACCGGTTCAATGCCGGTGGGCAGGAAACGTTCATATTCCGTCGCATGAACAGGATAGGTCAGCAGGATGGGCGACCTGGACAACGTATTGACAAGCTGCTTCAGCCGCTCCTGCCCCTGCTTCTTCAATCGATCAAGAGCAGCATCGTCAACAAGGAACAGATCAGATTGTGCAGGCTGTGTAGCCTGATTTGCTCCCTCAAACTGATCAATCGGAACAGACAGGGTATGCAGGCCGAGAAACTGCAACAACCTGTTTAAAGACCGCTCCAGGGCCGGATTGCTGATCAGGAGGAAGATACGCTGGCCGGAGAACTCAGGTATCGGCAGGCCCATCCAGTCTGCGGGCTGTTCTTCCGCAATCCGCAGGGGCACAGTAAAGGAAAAGCAGGCACCTTTGCCCAGTTCGCTTTCCACCCGGATGCTGCCGCCCATCAGCTCGGTCAGCTGAGCGCAGATGCTCAGGCCAAGACCCGACCCCCCGTACTTACGGCTGGTTGAGGATTCAGCCTGACTGAAGGAACGGAAAAGTTTTCTGATATTTTCCTCAGCAATGCCGATACCGGTATCGTGAACCCTGCAAACCAACATGTTTTTGTTCTTATTATCTGCACGGACCGAGACCTCTACTTCTCCCTTATCCGTGAATTTCAAGCTGTTGCCCACCAGGTTGAGCAGTATCTGCTCAAGACGAGCAGAATCGCCAATGATCCGACAGGGCAGTCGGAAATCAATGTCAGCAATGAGTTCAATGCCCCTTTCTCCGGCCTTGGAACTCATCAGGGCCAGGACCTTTTCCACGCTGCTGCGGAGCAGAAACGGGCGTTCCTCCAGCTCCATTTTCCCGGCTTCAATCTTGCTGAAATCAAGAATATCGTTGATCAGACGGATCAGACTGTTACCGCTGGCATGGATAACCGAAGCAAAATTATGTTGCTTTTTGTTCAGCTCGGTGTCCAGCAGGATCTCGGCCATACCGATAATGCCGTTCATAGGGGTCCGAATTTCATGACTCATCAAGGCAAGGAACTGGGCCTTTGTCTGCGCTGCTTCTTCGGCAGCCTCCTTGGCCTCATGCCAGGCATTTTCCGCCCGAATAATGAAACGAGAAAAAAACCAGGAAAACAGCACGGAAAAAAACACACTGAGGACAAGAGAAATGCCGATATTGACCAGGAGATCATGCTTAGCCTCCCGGACAAGGGCATAGGAAGCATCGCGACGCCCGACCAGCACCGCTGCAAAATTGATTGACTTCGCTACATTATAGTTTCCCACATAGCCTGTTCCGGCATACTTGAAACGTTCCAGCTTCGAGACCCTGGCCAGGGCCGTGTGGCGCAGACTGACGGCAATATCATCAATCAAGGGATAAGGGAGCTTGTCTCCGAGCTTAAACGGGGCCTTGCTGTTGGCATAGAGAACCCTGCCCTGGGCATCGACAATATAAATTTCCGCGAACTGATTTTCCATGCCCGAGCCTGCATTTTCACCGATCTTGTTCAACGCGCCGGATACCTGAAAAATGCAGCGTACCTGCACTGTATGCCCCGAGGGATCAACAACAGAAAAATCCATGGGCAAAAAAACCTCTGTACGGAGGTCGGCCCGAATGAAAATCGGCACACAGGTTGCCGTTACTCCGGGCCTGCTGGCAGTACAGGGTTCGGTCAGCATCCTGCCGACCCCATCCGCATCATCAGCAGACAATCGGGCGATTTTTTCATCTTTCAGAAGATGGAGAGGCACCCCGTCGCGGTGCAACACCACAGCCAACATCTCCTCGGAATGATGAAAAAAAGCATTCAGCAAACTGTTACGCTCCATCAAATCCGCATTATCGGCAAGGATACGGGCAATCTGATCAATATCCGCCTTCCAGGTCAGCGTGTTGACCTGATTAATCTGAAGGGTGATCTGTTTGGCAAGAAGAGAAAACTCATTATTGAGCGAGCCGGTGAGCCGGTTCTCCACATTACGCAACAGCTTCCAGGCAATAAGACTGTTGGGGAGAATGCCGACCAGCAGGAAAGAAAAAAGAAAGGCGTTAAAGAGCACTTTCCTATTAAAACGGGCCAGCCGCATGGAAGACGATTCCGGCGGCGGAACAGAAGATTCGGACATTTTCATTCTCCCATACCTTCAATATCCTCGATACCCTCAGCAGGATATTCAGCAGTATTGCCGAGCAGATCCTGCACCCGGATTTCCCGTACCCTCACCGCTCCGGCCACACCGGATTGAACAAACACGCTGCCAGCAAAATCAGAACTGTCTTCCCCTGTGCGTCTGAGGATACCCTTGAAGAGCGTCCCGTTGACCTCAAGGACAAAGGAACCACTACGTGCGGTACCTACTCCGGCATCATGAATTCGAGCGCTAAGCCGCACCACTTCCCCTCCTTTTGTTGCAGACGGAAAAACGTTTTTACGGAGAATTTCCGGCGGCCGGGAATCACGCAGAACTGTCTCCTTCCAAAAACTCCGGTTGCCTGCCACGTCTTGAGCAACAAGCCGCAGCTCGTTCCTTCCTTCCCTCAGGGAAACAACTTCCTTGAACCGCCGACCCGACAGCCTGACAGCCCTACCGTTGAGGGTGACTGTCCCCTCTTCGGAAACCGTGCCGCGCAAAGTGATCTGCCCGACAACTGTTGCCTGTTCAATATCGTTGACCTGGATTTCAGGGGGATGCAGGTCGACAACGACCTGGAGACGGAGCCTATCATTTTGTCCGCCTGGACCAATAGCCTCCACATCAACCGCATGTTCCCCTTCTGTAAGATGAAGCAGATGAGTGAAGACTCCAGCCGCCTGTACCGACTTTTTGTTGATCTGTAAACGAGCATCGGGCAGCAGCCGACCGGAAATCGCCACTTTTTTCGTCTTGCTGATGATTTTTTCCAGACTGTCAAGCCGGATGAGATGATTGTCCTGTTGGAGGCTTACCGTACGCTCAACCCTGCTGATATTGCCTGCCGGGTCTGCGGCCTCGACCCTGATCACCGTCTTTCTAGCGCTGAGAGCAACTGTATATCGGAAATGACCTGTACTGTCCGGCCTGACCTCCCGGCCGTTGATCCGCAACAAGGCCTCTTTTTCCACCTCACCGCGCACTTCAATTTCCTTGTCCGCAATCAATATATCTCTGTCTGGAGAATGCAACACAAGAAAAGGCGGCTGATTATCAGGATCAACAAAAAAAATCAAGGGTTCTGAATACGGTCCTGGACATCCGTCCTGATCAATTGTTTTAATCCTGAGAAAATACACTCCGCCGGAAGCGGCCTCCCACTGAAAACGCTGCTCTTTGATTTTTTCCGAAGAAAGCAGGTCTGTAAACGCAGCGCTGCTGCTGATTTCAAGCTGATACTGCCGGGCACTGGCAATCGGTTTCCATGTACAAAGGACCTCTGTCCCATAGAGCTTCTGCTCGGGTTCTGGACTAAGGACTTCAGGCGGGGGGAGGAGTGCTTTCGGTGTTGTCGGCTGGTGACCGGGAACAATTTTGGTGCCCTGGTTTTTTTTCACCGTCACCTGTCCGCCTCCGGCCCTTACATCTATTTCACCGTCATAATTGGCGATTCTGGTAATATTCCCCTTATCACGGGAAGTAAGGAAGTTAAGCGAACGGACATCCGTGGTGATATCAGGCAGATTCACTTCAAAATGCTTCTGCTGACTGAGCGAGGCGAGATGGACCAGAATGTCCCCCTCAATCATGGACACGCTGTTGCTGTAGGAAGAGCGGATGATATTTTTCTCCATGCTGCCGATAACAACCAGCGCATGTTCATCCAGAGAAAGCTCGCTTTGATCGCTGAATGTAATCCGGCAGCGTGAGTCTGCCAAGGTACGGACCCTTTCCCGTTCCAGCAGTCTCTGTTGCAGCTCGGTTTTCCGCCAGCGCGAAACACCGGGCGGACGATTCTGCACTGTGCCTGATTTGGCGGTCAGCCATGCTTCCGCAGCATGTGTCTGCGTGCTTTTCGCCTTGTCCAGAGCTGCCAGAGCCCCGGCCTCCGCCAGGGCCGCCTGCTCCACAGCCTCCTGCAGACGGGCCTCCTGTTTGAGACGCAGGGCCTGATCCCGCAGGCGGACTGCTTCGGCGATTTCTTTCTCCGCCAGCAAGGCGGCACCCTCGCGGTTGGCTTGGCTGATAAGCGATGCGGCACGTTCAAGATGCCGGTGCAGCCTGGCATACAGCTCTACAGGAATACGCAGTGAAGTGCCTGGGGTGACCGCATCAGGATGTTCAATCCAGTTGCAGCGAAGGATGACTTGCCAAGCATTCCCGTCGCCGAGCAGGCGTTCACTGACCTGCCGCAGGGATTCATCCGCCTTGAGGGTGATCTGAACATCATCAGGCGAACCGGCTGCCAAAACAACCGGGCCCGGCAGAAAAACTGAATAGAGAAAGAGAACACAGACAAGCGGGAGGGGAATAATCCTTTTCCCGGAGAGCATCTTAATCCTCAGGATAAACCGGTGCCCCATATTACTCCTCTGCGCAGCATGTTTGTAACATTTCCCAACCGACCCCAAACTCTCAATCCATCATCTCGGAAAGTATCATAATTTGAGTCTTATATCAAGGTTTGATCAGTATACCCGATCAGCGCAGCATGCTTAAATCGACCAAGAAGATGCATGTATCCTGGATAGGAATTCTTCTATCCCTCTCTACAAATCAGAGAGTTAGCCTTCTTCGCTCTTGAAAAAAGAATAGTTTGCAGGGTATTGAGGGAAGGATACCCTGGGATGGCGAAAAACTGCGCCGCAGGGTGCCTGATGGACTTCGTTACAGAGGGATCACGATCCTACGTGATGATTTTGAGGGCGAGCCAAGGGACGACGAGAAAGAAGAAGGTGAAGAATTTGTAGAGGCTGAGGAAGGCATGGATCGCCTTGGCGAGGTAGTCTTCGGGTACGTTGAACATCCTGCTGTGAATCTTGAGGACCAGTGGTCGGAAAGCGGTGACAAGGATGAAGCTGAGCAAGAGGAGGCTGAGGTTGATCAGCATGCACCAGAAGAGGAAATGTTCCAGGGTTTGAGTTGTCATGGGGTGGGGTGACCTCTATATTTTTGGGATGCGCGAGCACATCCAACGTGAATCAAGATTGATCGTTTCATTTTGCACTCCTCATATCAAAAAAGATAGTGTAAAATCCATTCCTTTTCAACAAGGATAAATAACGGTGACTAACTGCCGAATGAATACGATTGAGAAAGGAATCCTGTGTGCATGGCCTATTTTATTACAGCTGTCATCCTCATCTTTATTGCTGAACAGATTTTTGTAAAAATTGCTCGGATCGTTTTCAAACACTTGCCTGGATGGAGCAAAGCAGCTTGGCGATGATTATGAATCTTGCTTGAAAGCAACTCCTCCTCTTCCCATCTTATCCTTCCCCTCTACACAGAAGAAACGCTATGGCAACCAGAAGGAATGATCCTGATCAGTTATAGCGACAGCTTACAGCCCCCTTGAGGGCTTATAATTATCAAAGTGCAAGCAACGAAAAAAATACAAAACAAGGGAAAAATTATGAAGAAAATCATTACATCAGCGCTGCTGACCGCCTTTTACTGCGGCAATGTGCTCGCTTCCGAAGACGTGAGCGGCACTTTTAAAGCGATGAAGGAATGCGAGGCATACAACTCCTTCAAGAAAAAGACCAATCCCGGCCAAGTTACAGTCAAAAAAGGCAAAACCTACAAGGCGGTTGAGGTCAATAAAGGCAAGGAATGGAACTGGATTCGGGTTGCGGTGGACTCCGCAAAGAATGATCTCCGTTGGGTATCCAAAGAATGCGGCAAAGCAAATCTTCATTCCGCCTCTGACAACGAACAGAAAAAAAAGAATGTCAACAAATGCACCACGCCCAATCTGTATGACAGCTATGTGCTGTCCATGACCTGGCAGCCCGGCTTTTGCGAGCATTCTTCGTATCAGGGCTCTAAGCCCGAGTGCGATGCCATGATGAAGCAAAACAAGGAAAAACTCGTCATATCCCACCTGACCCTGCACGGTCTTTGGCCGAACAAGAGGGAATGCGGCCGCGATTACGCGAACTGTGCCGACACAAAGCTGGATTTAAAAAAATCCACTGTGGAGGAAATCGACGATTGGATGCCGAATTTCTTTTTCTCCACAGCCTTTGGAAGCTACGAATGGAAGAAACACGGCACCTGTCAGGAGCGGGACGATGACACCTATTTCCTACTGGCAAAGGAGCTCCTGCAACGGGTGGATACATCAGCTATCGGCACCTACCTGCGGGACAATATCGGCGAGACCATCAATGCGAATGCATACAGAAAGCATATTGAAAAAAGCTTAGGCAAAAAAGTGGCTGACAGGATGCAGCTGGTCTGTTCGAAAAAGAAATACCTTCAGGAAATCAGGATCAATTTGCCCAAGAAGATCGTGGTAGATGATGATATTGCCCAAATGGTTGCCGGGGCCAAGACCTTTGGGAGCTTCACCTCACGATGCGCCAAGGATATCTATATAGAACGATCCGGTAAGAAGTAAACCTTTTCTCGAGAACCGCTGATGAACGGCCTCCTCCCATTTACTTTTTATAATCCCGGCTCGGCAGGCCGTCAATATAGATCCCTTCCAGAGAGGAGAGTTTTCTCGGCAGCTGCCCTGCTGTGCCCCTGGTGAGGAGAAAAGTTGCCATATGCCCGACTGCAAGCTGACCATGCTGCATACCAAAAAATTCAGCTCCGTTTTTCGAGGCACAGCGGATGCTCTCCTCCAGCGAATAGCCTGCCTTGATAAACAGCTTTATCTCTTCAACTACGGACTCGCCATGCAGAATACCGACACTGCCTGCGCCGGTGCCGACAGCAATCTTCACGCCCAGCTCACGAGCAAGACGCAGCTGGGCAAGCTGTTCAGTAAGGATGTTCTTCCAAAAGGCCTCTGCGCCGGGAACCGGCTCGCCCGGCGCGACATAGCGGGTGGAGAACCGGCAGCACACCGATCCACCACTGCTAGAAGCATCCAAAGCATTTTTGGCCCTCACCGCATTGGGAATCCACAACACATCTTTTTCCGCCATTATCTTCAGGTTAGCCTCGCCCATGCCGTATCCCTGCTCAATGGCATCGCAGCCAGCCTCTAATGCTTCGGCCACCTGCTGAGGACCATTGGCCACCACGATCGCCTTTTTTTCTCCTCGGTTACCAAGAATGTTGCAGAGAGTTTTATGATCCAGCCGGAGAATTCCCCCTGCTTCCTCTTCAATATCGGAAGAATAGATTAGCCTAAAAAAATCAGCATCTGCGCCATCATGGGCTACTCGGATGTCAATTCCCCACAGCTGACCACGTTCTCTTCGGTACTTTTCCAGCAGCTGACTCTTATCGTTGGCAACCACCCCCAAGATACCATGAGCAGAACAGTAGCGGGTATGCCGCGCCAGCATATCCTCTTGCATATCCACCTGATCCGCAATCTCCTCCCCTTTTAAAAACAACCTTACTCCGTTCACAGAGGGCGATTGCACCAGAGAAACACTACAATCAACCAAGGCGGGTACGACTGTACAGTGTGAGAGATCATCGACCGGAGTATTACGAGGAACAGATACAGCGGGTTGCAAGGCGATAATATTGCCGTCCTTGATTTTCAGCAGGATATTCCGACGGACCTTGACGCCGCTGCCGTCAATGAAACGCCCTGCAAGTATGTCTCTTGTTCCGTCCATCAGGCCTCCTCGTTTATCATTTTTTAATCACAAGACTCCGAGGTATCCATCATAACGACACCCTTTCAACAGGTTGAAGTTATTCGGACAAAGCCCGTTACCGGAACGAAAAAAAATCATCTCGGCAGAGAAACAAAAAAGGTGCTTCCCTCACCCGGAAGGCTGCGCAGCCAGACAGAACCCGCATGGGCCTCGACAATGGCCTTCACCGCTGCCAGCCCCAGCCCGCTCCCCTTGGCCTGCTCGCAGCAATGCCGAGCAGGGCGAAAATAATGCTCAAAAATATGATTCTGATTCTGTAGAGAAATACCCGGTCCCTGATCTCTGACCTCAAAGACAAAATGCTTCTCAGTCTGGCAAACCCGCACCTCTACGAGGGTATCGCTTTGTGAATATTTAATAGCGTTATCCAGCAGATTGGAAATCACCCGACCAAAATGCAATTTATCAAGAAGGGTTTGCCCCAGCCCCTGCGGCATATCCAGCTTAATGTCGATCCGTTTCAAGGCCGCCTGCACCTTGAAGCCGGTGACAATATCCTTCAGCAAGCTGCCGAGCTCACAAGGCTGGAGTTCCAACTCTATCTGACCGGACTCAATCCTGGAGGAATCGAGAAAAGACTGAATATATTCTTCCTGGCGCTCCAATTCCTTTTGAATAATTCGAAGATAACCAGCCTGTTTTTCATTCAGCGGCCCGGCCTTGCCTTCTAAGAGACGATTGACAAAACCGCCGGTGATCATCACAGGCGCTTTGAGATCGTGGGTGAAGAGAGAGATCAAATTGCGTTTATGGGCTGCGAGCTCCTTGGTGTCGGTCGCATCCCGAAATATTTCTATGCAGCAAAGCAGCTCTCCGCTGTCCTCTGTTATCGCATGCCCGGACAGAATAATAGGGATTTTTTTCCCGTTACAAGTCTGGATAATTGCCTCTCTGTCGAGACAAGGGGCACCGGTTGCCCTGCTTTCCCGGAGCGGACAGTAATGTTCGCAGAGGTTGGAGGAGAGTACCTCTGAGCAGGAGCATCCAAGGACCTCCTGTCGTTTCATCCCGGTGATTCTCTCTGCTGCGGGATTAAACTCGATAATCTTATACTCTCCATCCACCGCAAAAAGAGCAACCGGCAACCCTGCAATAATCAGACTATTCAACTGATCTTGACACATCATGTCCGCTTCCTCTTGCATGTTATTGATCCCCGCTCCTTGCTTTTCAGCTCCTTCTGAACCATTTTTCCACATCAGACCGGGAAAAGATTTTCAGAACCGGCCTGCCATGGGGACAGTGAGAAAAAAACTCGCTCTGTTCCATTTGCCGGAGAAGGGCGAGCATCTCTTCCGGGTGCAGTCGGTTTCCTGATTTGATGGCGGCCTTACAGGCCATAGAGGCCAGCAGGTTGTCAATGCACTCCGGCACAGCTTCAGAGCGAGAGGATCCAGAGCGGGCAGCGAGCCCGTTAAGAATATCAAACAGGACCTCCTGGGGCGAGACCTTGTCGACCAGAGCCGGAACCGCCTTGATAACCCAGGTGGTATCACCGAAGAATTCAACCGTCAGACCCAGGGCCGCAACCGCCTCCGCCTCCTGTTCCAAAATATCAGCATGATCAGGACCCAATTCCACCGTCACCGGAAACAGAAGGTTTTGCACAGCAACAGCTTGTTGCTCATAGGCTGTGCGCAGCTGCTGGTACAGGATACGCTCATGGGCCGCATGCTGATCAATCACCACGAGTTGCTCTTCGTGCTCGCAGAGCAGATACAGGTTGAGAAACTGGCCGATTAACCTCAGGCCGCTGTACCCCAGCTGCTCCCCTGTCTCCAGTGACCAGCCCTGCCCTTTTTGTTCCTTTCCTCCGTCCCCGCCGACCGAGGATGAAGAAAACGGCAAGGGTTCCGCACTGTATACTTGCCGCTCTGCCTGCCCTGATTCCCGATCTTGATTTTGGTTTTCATCCTGCCCACTCCGCTCGGAAGGGAAAAAAGAGGGTGATGTTGACTGATCCCGATTTCCTTGTCGGGGCACGCTATCTTCAAACCGGTCCGACCGATTTGACCAGGAACCAGGGGAAGAAGTCTCGTTCCCTGCTTTGGTCTCTGCTCTTGAGGGACTGAAAAGCTCGGAACGCACCTCCTCCTGATGCCGGAGCACGGCCTCGGAAACCGCACGCACGAGAAATCGCCGTACTTCGTTGGGGCTACGGAAACGGATCTCTCGCTTAGCCGGGTGGACATTAATATCAACTAACTGTGGATCAATATCCAACAACAGCGCACCAACAGGCTGCTGTCCCTTCATGAGCAGACCTTTCAGGCCCTCGGCAACCGCATAGCGAATCATTCGATCCTGGACTGGGCGATTATTGACCAGGATACGAAGACGTGCCGTGGACGTGGCATCAGGAAGGAGAAGAAATCCGTTCACGGAGAGAGTCTCCTGTTCGTCACTGCAAAAACCACAAGAAATATCAAGCAGTTTACCGGAATATCGAAAAATATCACGGACGCGCTGCTCTTGATCTGCGGCTACAAGAATAATGATTTTACGTCCATCCACCTGAAGGGAAAAGGCAATATCAGGATGAGCAAGGGCTTGATTGCGGATGACCTCCTCAATATGAAAAAGCTCTGTCCGTTTGGTTTTCAAAAATTTCTTGCGGGCCGGAAGGTTGCCGAACAGATTACGAACCTCAATAATAGTACCGCAGGCACAACCATGATCATGGAGGTCATGCAGGGCACCGTAACGAATTTCAGCCCTGGTGCCGATCTCAGCAGTATGGAGACGGGAGAGAAGAGACATGCGGGAGACCGAACCGATACTGGGCAAGGCCTCTCCCCGGAAACCCAGGGTTGTAATTGCTGCCAACTGGCTTTCCTCGATCAATATCGAGGTAGCATGACGCTCAAGGCAGAGCAGCACATCATCCTGGTCCATGCCCACACCGTTATCCACGACACGGATAAGCCGGGTTCCATCGCCCTCCACCTGTATATTAATCCGGTTGGCCCTGGCATCAAGGGCGTTTTCCAGCAATTCCTTGACCACTGAAGCCGGTCGTTCAACAACTTCACCGGCAGCGATCTGATTAGCAAGATGATCGGAGAGAACGCGTATTTTGGACATGCCTACTCTTCTATAATGATAAAAACCGGACCAGATTTTTTTTCAGTAGTTCATATCTCCCTGCAAAGAGAATGCTTTGACAGGGAAGGGTTCATAGAGTAACATGTCAACGGTTTGAGTCTGATACAAAGGATTTAATCGGCGAATATTTATCGCTTATAAACTCCCCCATGCTTTGTTGCTTTTTTGTTGAGCAGTACTCTTCTTTTTAAAAAACAACAGGAATTTTTTCAACATAGCACAGGAAAAAATATGAGAAAGCTTTTTCTGAATATCGTGTTCTTTTTTTGCTGATATCTTTTCCTTGTAGCATGATTTTCTTGGTGATGCTGATCCGGTGCTCATCGACCGTGCTCTGTCAACGTATCCAGCATATATAAAAATATATGTCCGTCCCGCGCACAGGAGATAACTCTCAATGAACGAATCAGGAACTGCAAAGAAATGGACGAAAAAACTTGTCCAGGAGCATGCTCAAACCGCAGTCGCTGTGGAATTTTACACATTGCCCTTTTACATTACAGCAATGTATTCCATCAAAGAAAAGCAGAATGAAGCTGTTCAAATCATCCGCAGTGTTATCAAAGAGGAAATGCTCCATCTGCAACTGGCAGCCAATCTCTGCCTCGCCCTCGACACGGCCCCAAACTTTAAACCACCGCAGTACGGATCGGATATTCCATACATAAGTCCATATAATCCTGATACAGGAGAGTGCTGCTTTTTGAATGCCTCATTAGGGCCGTTGAATGATACAACGCTTAATACGATGTTGGATATTGAGACCCCGGAACAGGCACAGCTACGTCAGAATGTGGATCACACCCTGCCCAAGTATCCCTATCATTCTATTGGAGAGATGTACGATGCCCTGATATTCGGCATCAACCAAGTCGGTGTCAGTCAGTTCAGCTGGAACACCGGTCATCAGCAATGTCATTGGGAAAAACAAAATTTTTGTCAAATTATAGACAGCTACCCGAAAGCACGGGATGCTATTCAGGCGATTGTTAACCAGGGAGAAGGTCACATTTTCAATGAAAATCTAGCCCCTCCCCCTTGGACAGAAAAAAACTTTCCAGTTCCGGCATACTACCGCTTTGCGCCCAATCTCGAAGTACCGGATCCGCATAACGGATATTCTCATTTCGGACGATTTATTAAAATAAAAAACAAGGGTCTCCCGGATATCTACACAGGTAAGGAGCAACCGGATCATCCAGTGAACAAACTCTTGCAACAAAATTTTTTCCAGCTGATTCTTATGCTTGAGACGCTCTGGAGAGACGGCGGGACGAATATCGGCGGGAGTGCAGTCTTACGAACAGTCATCACTGGCATTACGAAAGAAATCTTCGCTAATACCCAGAACTGTTGGCAAGCCGGAGTAATCCCACACTGGTTGGGCCTTCCGTTTGTCGAACTGCAACAAAGAGCAGCATAACGTAGCAAACTAGGCTTTAAAGGCCGAAAAAAAACGCAAACACAGCTATCTCACTTTCGTATCCAACTCGTACACGACTCATATAGCTGCATACAATATCAAATTGTTTAAGGAGAAGACATCATGATGAAGAGTTATATCCCGACAGCCCTGGCACTGACTCTGCTGTTTAGCGGCCCCGCACTAGCCGAAGAAAAGGCAAAAGCTACTCCAATAACGGTGGAAGCCGCAGCAAACCTTGCTGGCAAACCGATTACAGGCAAGGTACTGGAAGTACAGTCAGCTGGCGGTTATACCTATCTGCTGATAAAAAATGAACAGGTCGAGGTCTGGGCAGCGCTGCCGGAAAGCAAGGTAGAGGCAGGGCAGGAGGTAACTGTCAGACCAGGCATGATGATGAAATCTTTCGAATCCAAGGCACTGAGCAAAACCTTTGATGTTATCATTTTCTCCTCCGGTCTTGCTGGCGATATGCATCAGACAA
>CBFDDU010000015.1:0-30449 GCA_965603655.1 uncultured Candidatus Electrothrix sp.
GAGTCCACTCTGCCGCTCATATCGTTACTCATTATCATTCTCGAATAACTCGAAAGAATCAGGAGAGAAGCTGAGTTACCGCCTCCAACACTTCGTCGGTATTAAAGGGTTTTGTCAGGTATACGTCAGCCCCCTGTTTTTTCCCCCAAAATTCATCCGACTTCTGATTTTTGCTGGTCAGAAGAATAACCGGAACATTCTCAAGCTCTGGTATGGACTTAATCTTCCTACACGCCTGGAATCCATTCATTTTCGGCATAACAACGTCAAGAATAATCAGCTCAGGCTTTTCCGCTATAGCCATTTCCACAGCAGCCTCACCATCCCCGGCAGTGACAACATCATATTCAGGTGTATTAAACACATTAGTTATCAATTTAAGCTCTGTTGGGCTGTCATCAACAATCAGCAATTTCCTCGCAGACATATTTTTCCTTCTTTATTTTGTTAAAAAATCAGTAAAATATTACATTCTGTAGCTGTCAATCAGCTGGTGGCTCGGGGTTCGCGCTGTCTTTGACAATTATCGAGTTCACCATATCAATAAGCTCGGCAGGCTTAAACGGTTTCGTCAGGTAAGCACTGGCGGCAGACAGTCTCCCCTTCACCTTATCAATTATCCTGTTTTTGCTTGTCAACATAACAACAGGTATATCTTTTGTATCACTATTTTTTTTAAGGATAGACAAAACTCGATATCCGTCAATCTTCGGTAGCATGATATCAAGCAGAACGAGATCCGGGCGCTCCTCATTCAACCTGCTTAATGCCTCTACACCATCAGCAGCTTCAATTACTCGAAAAGCACCGCTGGTCAGGGTCATCTTAATAACCTTCCTGGTTGTCGGGCTGTCTTCGACAACCAAAATCGTTTTACAGGAGGAACGGTTAGTGATTAAACGTTTTTCTTTTCTTTCCTTCTGCTCATGCCAACTATTTTTCGCTTCGCTATCTCCTGATTCCAGCTTCAGATTTGAGGCGATATAGTCTACGATTTCAGAAACTTGACCAGCGACCTTCTGATATTTACTCTCAACCCGAACAATGGGCAACAAAAGATCAAAGTAAGTCAGTGCCTTTTCAAAATCATTCAAATTGAGATAAGCGGTTCCGGCATAGTAGAGTAATCTCGGATTCACTTCATCAGCCAAGACTCGTTCAAAACGTTTCGCAGCCTGCTGAACCATCTTCCGTTCCACTTTATAGGGGTCAATTTGGGAAAGCGTTGAAGAGTCAGAAAGGGCATTTGCCCTACAATACGGACAAAAAACAGCGTGTTGTTCCATAGGTGCGTAGCAAAAAGGGCAGCGAACGATCTTCCCACTCCCCACAAAAAGACGCGCTTTTTCAACATCTTCAAGAATATGCGGCTCTTTAGGAGAACATTTATATGCCTCCCCCAATGCCTTTTTAATTTTCGGTAATTCTGTCAACGAACGGGAAAGCCACAACCAGCCTTGGGCACTCTGTCGGTTATCACGAACAAAGTCCATAAGTTTCTTCTGGGCCTTTTTCAGTTCCAGCCGCTCACAGAGTTGGATACCTTCATCCAAAAGGACCTGCCGAGGAACCGTTTCAGGTTCTACATCATCGCCCTGATTATCCTTCTGGATCATGGCATTGATCAGCAAATTCTGATTGCTTTTATGCACCCTTCTGACCACATCGGCTTTTAGGGTGCAGCTACTGACCTGAATCCCTTCCATACTGAGCAATTTGAGTACAGCTTCTTCACCGATCAATTTGCCACAGACAGCATCATAAATTTTTCCCTGGACAAGAAAAAGACTCCCTTTGTACTCTGGGCATTTATTCTCAATGCAATGGTCAATATCCTGGTGCTCACCGCAATTATGGACATCCAGACGACAAGTCGTCTCTTCTGTTTCCATCAGCTGTACAATACCGACAACGGAAAACTTGCCTAAATCGCCTTTTTTCTGCTGCGTTTTTAAACCTCTAATTATCGCATCGGCAAGCTCTTCGGAGGCAAGCGGTTTTTTAAACACCTGAAATGCCTTCCCCATTAATCTGCTCTTTAACTCAGGCAAATCATAGGAGGTAATAACTATCCTCGGTATATCAGAATGTTTTTTTTGAATATACGATAAGAGTTGAAAGCCATCCCCACCAGGCATAACCAGATCGGTAATAACAAGTGATATATCGCCTCGATCGACCTGCCTGACCGCCTCCTTAACATCGTAAGCGTGTGCTATCTGAAACGTTTTCCTGTAATCGCCCAATGTAGAATCCACGATCTCATGGATCATTTCATCGTCATCTACCAACAATACCTTTTTCATTGAACAGCTCTTATACGTTTGCCTTTAAACAAGAAAACACCCGTTTCGTTTCTTCATTTGGCTGAATCTGGAACATTCCACGAGAGCAATCAGTATTTACAGAGGGGCTTTCTTAGCTTTCTTAGAATTTGAAAAACAACAATTATTATAGACGAATAAAAAATAGCGCTCATATATCTGCTAGCACTAGTTCAAGAAACACACTGGTCACTTAAAATACAATTTTAGAGCGTTAGGCAACTCAACATCAAAAGATTATCTTCCATTTTTTCCTTTCACCTACAATGCCACGCTTTATTTAGAGAAATAATCATCCAAGATATTACTTACCAGGGGTACAGACACCTTAAAATCGCTATAATTCCAAAAAGATACCTGCAAGGCATCTAGGTCACCGGACAAATATTATCTTCTGTCTCCCTTAGCATACGGCAACATTAATTGCCGAGCATTTTAATAAAAACAGATCTATCTATAAAACAATAAAAATTAAATTTGTCAAATAAATTCACTATATTTCAATATTTAATCCCACTATAATTCCTATCTCAGAACAAAAATCAGGCACAAGCAAAAAAATCAATGTGTTAGTCCCTGATAATCTAATGTCTAAAAAATAAAATTAAGTATAAAATACTATACTGCCCTGAGACTACAGCTAAAAAACAATTATTATCAGATTCAGCCATATCCGTTCAGGCCTATAGACGCTGAAAGTATTGATCGACAGTGACACCTTATGTTACAAAGTGGCGCTTATCTGTCATTTTTATTATATTTAACAAATTTAAGCAGTTAAAGACAACTCTCCCTTGCAAGCTCGAATTGTGCCATTTTAAATGGCAACAGAGATGTCTCCCTATTACTACTTGTTTTTATTTGCAATAAAAATTTTTATTTTTCCTTATTGACAAGGTGGCGATTATTCGATGTTCAAAACGTGAGTATTCTTTACTCATAAAAACCGTTGAAGTTGTAATTTTTTAATTAAGTTTATTTTTCACGATGCTTGCCGATAGAATTAAGCCGAATGTTTCTTGTCGGATTTGATAGATGTTCAACGAAGCGGGGCATTGACTGAGAAAGGTGCTAAAAATGCTCCCGCCAGCGGTTGTAATTCTTTTTTACAGTAGAGTGATCATCCGATAATAACCAACTAAAAACAAAAGCTTTTTTTTTTCTTGTATATAAATTTTGATCACGGTAAGATATGATCAGTAAATTTCTGAATTGTTCGCCTGCATTTCAATACAAAAGGGAGTCTCCTATGAAAAAGAAAACGTTCAGCGCCTGTATCATGGCAGCACTATTAACTGCTGGCATTGCAAGCACACAGGCCGCCGCCGGTATACTTGCTGAAGGCAACATCTCTGTTTACAAGGGTGGCAATTTGTCTAGCACTATGACCGGACAAAACCCTGTTGACGAGGAAGCACTGTTGGTTTGCAATGATAAATGCATGATCAAAACAACAGGAATTTCAATAGTCGGCGCAACAGGAACAGAGATGGCTGTCAAAAATGATCAGAAACATTTTAATCTGCTTCTCAAACAAGGACAGCTTGATTTTATCCTTAGTGGTGCTGTAGGGAAAATGGGATTTTACACTGCTGATAGGCAGTATGCCAGTGCAGATGTTATTTATAATGCGAGCACAGCTTCCCCGGTTCGCGGCTACATGCAGGTAACATCAGAAGGAAACACTAAAATTGGTGTCTACGAGGGACGCTTGGTTTTTAATACTGTTGAAGGTCCTAAAACTATTGACAGCAATAACTACATCCTTCTTGCCCAAGCTGATATTGGCGAAGCACCTCTTGACGAGCCCCTCCCTCCAGCCGAAGAAGAAGATGAACATGATAGAGCTGGTGCAGTATGGAGCAACGGTGCAATTGCTGCAGGTACTGTTGTTGCAGGTACTGCCGCTTGGGGCGTTTATGAGTATTTAGATGATGACGATGAGTCAGCACCAGGTCATGTTGAGACAACGCCTCCTTCGCAAACTCCTGCCGAAACTGCGCCAAACAACAGGGCCAGCGAGAAGGCTACTCCTCCTGCGGCTCCGCGTAACCCCAGCGCAAACATTTAATCCTCTTCAGTTCTTACCCTGTGAGGTTATCATGCCTGGTAATCTCACAATATTTTCCATCAATTATCGATTTATTTCATAATTACGTTGATGAACTAAAACGTGAGAAAGCGTTTCATCCTTAGCCTTTTACTCAAAATGCTCATAAAAAAAATCCCCCTGCTCCTTCTGTTTACCCTTACACTAATACTCTACGGATGTGCTAATGAGCAGTTTGAGAGTAATGTTGAACTCGAAGACTTTACTCAACAAGAAGACCAACTGACCAGTAGAACTGTTGAACAAAATATGTTCGATTCGGTGCTCACAGCTCCTCCAGAAGAAGCTGAATCCAAACTGGGACCGGGTGATCTTCTTACTATCAACGTCCTTGAGTCCGAAGAATTAAACACAGAAACTCGCGTAAGCTCAAGAGGTCACATAAGCCTTCCGATCCTTGATCAGGTGGATATACTTGGCCTCACAGCAGCAGAAGCGGAAGAAAAAATCGAGCAGCTCCTCAAGGAGAAGTACCTAAAAGACCCACATGTCTCTGTTTTTGTAAAAGAAAAGATAAGCGATCAAGTAACATTAGGCGGTGCTTTCACTACGCCGGGAAACTACGATTATGTTTCAGGACGCCGTCTGCTAGATATTATTGCTGTTGCCCAAGGAGTCACTGCGGATGCAGCAGCCATAGCCTATCTATCTCGAAAGGATCGTAAAACCGGAGGAGTAAAAAATTATATAATTGATCTGGATGCGCTTATAAAGCGTGGTGATATGAACTATAATATTGCCATCGCAGGCGGTGATGTCATCTTTGTTCCAGAAGCTGGAAAATGCTTTGTAGATGGTGCAGTAAGAAATCCGGGCACCTACCCTCTGAAAGGAGAAATGACCATCACAGAGGTGATTGTCCTGGCAGGAGGCCTGACTTCCTATGCTGATAACGACAAAATTAAGCTCATTCGCTATACCGGAGATGGAAAACGTAATATTATGAGCCTGAGCTTCAGTGAGTTACAAGAAGGGGTCGGCAATAGCATAAAGCTCCAAGATCAAGATGTCGTTTATGCAGAATCAAGTACTTCCGGACTGTTGTCAACAGGACTAGGATTTGATCTCGGTTTTATGGGAACCGGTATTAATTACCGTAATCCATCTGTTGATAGGCGCCAGTGAACGACGAACTTAAATTTCAAAAAACTGCGCAGTACGCTGTACTTTTCCTGCTAGGAACAATCCCTTTTCTTTTTGGAGCAGTGCATCCCATTGTCACAGGAGTATACACCTCGTTCATTATCCTTACATTAGGGGGATGGTTACTCCTCAACAGTGGGCATTTTTCAAATAATCGGCTCATTTCCGCCAGTCATATTCTGCTTTTTTTCTTTATTTTTTGGATAATACTCCCTATTATTCCCGTCCCGATAAGCTGGCTCGGCGTACTCTCACCAGCTCGTGCCTCCTTTTTGCAAGCCGCAAATCAACTGGCAGAAACTGATATTCATTATGCGTCACTGGGATACAACAGTAATTCCGTAATACTTACAGCCTCCTTTCTTATTGCGTTGTATCTCTATGCACTCAGTCTCAAAACTTTACTTAAAACTGACCGGTCCTTTCTTGAAAAACTTCTCCTCACCTGTATCGGCGTTGGTATACTGGAAGCAGTGTACGGTCTGTTGCAGGCGACAAATTCACACCTCGGGGTACTTTGGTTAAGCGATATCAAGCAATTCAAAGGAATGGCTCGAGGAACCATAATTTATAAAAATCAATATGCTGCTCTCCTGAACATGATTTGGCCCCTTGCTGTCGGAGCAGCGTTTCTCCGTTTCAAAGCCGTACCTCAGAAAAAAGCCCCCTCTCTGAAAAAAAACAACTCTAAAAGAAGGCGTACAAAAAAGCGATCAGCCACAGACTCTATAGTCAACCGCCGTCTCCGAGGATTCCTACTTCTTTTTTTCGCCTCTATCATTATGCTGGCAGTCCTGTTTTCTCAGTCTAGGGGAGGTATTATTTCCATGGCTCTTATACTATTCATACTTCTTACCGCTCTTCCTGTCAGCCCAAAAAACAAGCTTCTTCTCTCGGGCTTCTTTGTGCTCTTCAGCATATCCTACGGTTCTATAATCGGCTTTACTTCTGTACTCGAACGTTTTATGCTTATTCAACAAGGCGGAGAGATCAGGCTCAACATCTGGTTATCCAGTCTCCCTATGCTTCGTGATCATCTGCTGGTCGGTACAGGAATCGGCTCTTATATTTTACTTTCTTCCGTCTACCTTAAGCAATTTCCAGAAAATATTACCTTTGACAGAGCACATAACGACTACTTGGAATTTGCCATTGAACTGGGCCTGCCTTTTGCTCTCTTCTTTTTCTGTACTCTTAGCGTAGTTCTCTTTCTGCAAATAAAAAAGATCTGGCCCTATACAAGGAAAAAGCTCTACAGGCTTCCTTCACCGACTGTGATCTCACTTGTCTCGATCGCCGCAATTATCGGCTTCATCATACATGGTACAGTTGACTTCGGCTGGCGGCTGCCTGCCAATTTGTTGTATTTTACTACCTTGTTTATTCTGCTTCAGTATGGCAGCCAATTTTCCTCACATGTTGCCAACAATCAATCATAGCGAAGAACGAAGACAATTGAATAAAATTATTGGTGTAAAAATTGCAAAAGCGGTATCGTGTACAAATCAGCAGCATGCAGCAATTATTACAGCGCACACATAGCTCAATCTTCACTTAATCAAGAAATTCAAGTAATATTTTCATTCCTTATCAGAAACGATCAAATAACTGTTATGAACCAGCCACAGTCAAATGACTCAGAACGACAAATAATTATCGGTCCCGCCAGAGGCCAAAATCTTCCCTCAGTCGACTATCAGGAATCAGTCGCTCCGATGGAGGATGAAGAAATTCATTTACGAGATTACCTTGATGTTCTTATTCGTCGCAAATGGGTTGTATTTCTCTGCCTTCTCTTTATTTTCTCCGCTACAACGTTGTTTACCCTGACAAGTACCCCTCTGTTTCAAGGAAAAGGCACCCTGAAGGCCTCAGCCTCGCAGGGTCAGGTAACCAGTTTTGAAGACACCCAGACAAACGTGCTTAAGTCTATGGAATTCCAGCAGACCCAGGTCAACCTCCTGGAAAGTGAGCAGTTGTCTCTACGTCTCATCGATAAACTTGACCTCTTAAACAATCCGTTTTTTAACGAAGACATCAAGAGCGGGCAAAATGAGGATGCCTCATTTGCATCTCTTGTTCAGCTCGCCCTCTCTTCCATCCGTAACTTCATCCGCTTCAGCTCGGAAGCGAACGAACATTTGGATCAGGAAGGAAAAAATCGTCTGCTCACTGACGACGCCGTCAAAAAACTGCAAAATGACCTGAAAATATCTCCGGTGCGCAACAGTGAACTCATCGAGCTCAGTTTTGAATCACCGGATCCCCAACTCTCCGCCGCAGTGGTGAATAGCGCTATGGAGGAGTTTGTCCAGATGCTCATGGACACGAATATCGAATCATCCCAAACCGCTGCCCAGTTCCTTGAAAAGGGAATACTGGCAGCCCAGATAAAGCTGGAAAAATCTGAAAAAGAACTTAATAATTTTTCGCGGCAAGCAGGTCTGGTTTCTATGGACCCAAAGCTTAATCTGATTATGCGGCAATTGGAAGAACTCAACGATGCCTTGGCGAAAGCCCGCGCTGAACGCATCGGCAAAGAATCGCTCTATCAGCAAGCCATCAGTAAGGAGAACCAAAACCTCCCTCAGATCCTGCAGGATGATCTCATTAAGAATTTGAAGGCTGAACATTCCCTCTTGGCAGGAGAATATGAAGATCTTTCTACGACCTTCAAACCTGCCTATCCCAAGATGCAGCAGCTCCAAGCTAAAATTAATGACATTAAGGGACGGCTACGGGAAGAGAAACTTTTTATTATTGAATCAATAAAAAACGATTACGAAGCTGCGCGGAAAAAACAAGAGTACTTGGAGATTCAAGCGCAGGAACAGAAACAAAGGGCTATTGAACTCAATGACAAGGCCACCCAGTACAAAATACTTCTTCGGGAAACTGAAAGCAATAAAAACATCTATGAAACCCTCTTGCAACGAGCGAAAGAAACTGAGGCAACAGTAGGCTCCGCTGTCACAAATATTAATATTGTGGATAGGTCTAGAGTACCTCTGTATCCTTCCAGTCCTAAAGTAGCCCGTAATTTACTTTTAGGTTTGTTGCTGGGGCTGTTTGGTGGTATAGGCCTAGCCTTCCTTTTGGAATATTTTGACGATACGATTAAAAGTCCTGAGGAGCTGATCGAAAGATTTCATATCCCTGTACTCGGCCTCATCCCTTTTGACAAGGATTGTGTCAATAAACGTAAGGATATGGCCTTGAAATCATATACAGATCCGCGTTCACCGGTTGCTGAATCAATTCGCACAGCGATTACCTCAATTGATCTCTCCGCAGCTGAGCACCCACCCAAGACTATTCTTGTAACCAGCATCCTGCCCGGTGCGGGTAAGAGCTCCCTGTCCACCAACACAGCGCTCTCCTATCTGTCCAGCGGAGATAACTGCCTCATCATTGACGTGGATCTGAGAAAGCCCAGCCTTCATCGTGTTTTTGATGCGGAACGGAAAGGAGAAGGCCTTTCCAGCGTTCTCAGTGGAATCAGCACACTGAAAGAGGTTATTCAAAAAACTGATTATAAGGGCTTAGACTATATCTCCAGTGGACCGCTTCCTCCGAACCCTGCTGAACTGGTCGCTTCGAACAGGATGCGTGAATTATTAAAAACTGTCAACGAACATTACAGCCACGTTATCCTTGACGCTCCTCCCTTTCAGGGATTTGCCGAAATCCTGGTGCTTGCTAATATGGTGGACGGTCTTATCCTGATTACTGTTGAAGGAGATACTCCCCGTGACGGGGTAAAACATTTCCGACGCTCTGTTTTAAATGTTAACGGTAAGATTCTTGGTACTATCGTTAACAAGACTGGGCTGCAAAAGGGCTACGGAGCATACAGCAAGTACAGTTATTACGCATACCATTACGATTATAACTATGGCGATTCCGGTAATAACGGGTAGCTCTTTTTCTCGTGCGGAGAGATCTCCCGCTGGCCCATTTTCCAATGACTTGCAGTATTCGCTAGAAATAAAAATCATGCTTATTAGTTAACCTCCCCTCTCCCAGAGAGCGGGGGAGGACTCCTTGTTTATGCGGCCTTACACCCTATTGCGCTTTCTTCTTTTTTTCGGATTACTTGCACTGACGCTCTATCAGCTGCGGGTTGCTCTTGTTGCGCAAACCGCATACAGCATGGCCGTAAACAACGCTATCAAAGAATACCAGAGCGAGCCACGTCTCTTGGTTGACTATAGTAAAAAAAATATTCTTCAAGGAGATCTCGAAAACGCGAGGAGATGGCTTCAGAAAGCCTTACGAGCCAATCCTGTCTATATACCGGCTTGGTTGACCTTAGCTGAGCTGGAAAACGATAGCGGAAACAGCACTCGCTCTCTTGAAATACTTGAATATCTTGACCGCTTGATGCAGGGCGTTCTTCGCTGGCGTTGGGAAAAGGCAATGCTGGCCTATCTTCTGGAGAGAGAGGATATTCTCAAAACTGATCTTTCCTGGCTTCTGCAACAAGAAAATCTCAGCGGGCAAACAAGAAAAAAAGTAGTTAACTTTGCTTTTACTCTCTGGCCGGAACCGGCTGAGCTGCTGCATGAAATGGGAAACAAAAACAGTGTTCCGCTCTTTCTCCATGCCGTACGAGCAAAAGAGTTTGATACTGCGATCTTTCTCTGGGAAAAAATTGATCACACCCAACTTGAAGCGAAGGAAATCCTTCGCTATATCAGTTTGCTTAGAGATAATCAAAAAATTGATAAGGCGGCATTACTTTGGCGAGAGTACTATCCGTATGATAATCTCCTGTATAACGGAAACTTCTCTCTTACCCTCGTCAAGGGCGGATTCGGCTGGCGCATTTGGCATAACGAAGAGTTTGAGTTTGAGGTGCAAAATCAGGGTGAGAAAAAAACAGCCCTGCATCTTCGATTTAACGGAGAAACAAATATTCATTTTCGTCATGTAAGCCAACTGGTCCCGCTCTCAGCAGGACAACACTTTACACTCACTGGCGAGCTGCGGAGCAAGGGGGTGACAACTGATCAGCGTCCCTTTATTGAGGTAGCAGGACGAGATTGTTCTCTGCGATCCGCAACAGAGATGGTCGAGCCGGATCAGGACTGGACTCCGTTCTCGCTGAGCTTCACAGTTCCTGAAGAATGCCATCAAGGAGTTGAAGTTCGCCTTCGTCGCCTTCCCAGCAAAAAAATCGACAGTCGCATCAGTGGCGACCTTTGGGTTACCAATCTCTCTCTCCAGAACGTACCTCCTACCACGCTCCAATAATGCAGGCTGAACAACGTCTTGTCCAAAAAATTGCCTCACGCCCTTCCACCGAGGAACTCATCTTTTTTATTGCTGAAGACGATGCAATTAATTCAGCTTGCTCAGAGCTCCAAAAAAAAATAGCGAGCAATAACAAAAAAGAGCTGGGGAAGATTCATGCCCTTTGTCAGAGATATCATATATCCCTTGTCCACCTCACTCGTGAACTCAATCATATCCAAAACATTTTCGTGCCCCAGGAGACCATCAGTGATGATCATAAGATTCTCGGCCTTCAAGCTGGGGCCAATATTGCTGAGGTAAAGCAGGTCTATCGAAAACTCAGTATCAAGTACCACCCTGACACCTCCGACAAAAATGATACAACCAAGTTCATTGAAATTACCAAGGCCTACCAACGTATTATAAACAGTGCTGACAAGAAGGAGCGTCATGCTCCACCTTCCCCACCAGCTTGGAGGTACCGAAAAAAAACTCCTCCCCCACCTCAGCAGAGGAAAAAGAAATACCTTTATCTCCTTTCATTAGTTATAGGCGCTATCGTCCTTGTTATCGTGGGCATTTCGATTCACTATCAAAAGCGTGCTATGCTGAATAATATCAGCAAGATTTCCACAACGCCCTTTTCCACAAAGCCATTGGCAGAAAAAACTCCTGTAATCGTCAAGGACCAATCAGCCGGGATCCATGTACCTGAAGTACCTGAATCAAGCACCACATCCGCTGTTCAACCTCAAATCATAGAACAAAAAAAACTCACTTTCTTCAGGAACAACATATCAAAGCAGTCATTTCATCAAGTTTCTCAGGATGAAATAGCGGTTATCCCGCTCACGCCAGCAAGCATAAATCATATTGAACCTCCTGCTCCTAATATGCAAACCGAGGTTGAAGTCGAAAATTTGCGTACATCAACCTCCTCTTCTGATGGCCACTTCGATGGCGAGAAGTCGTCCACCACGCAAAAATCTGACCAGATGGAAGCCAAATCCATCGTAGGTGTGGAAGAGCCTAACAATCTTTTTGCAGATATTCTCGAACAAGCACAACCTGCCGAAGAAAGAATAAAGGCTCCTGCTCCGGCAGCAGCACTACAGCAAACCTCAAAGCAGAAAGAAACCAGCTCTGTTTTTTCCGAGAAACGTTACAGGAAGGTTGTCCTTATCAAACCCAAGGAGAGAAAAATTCGGGAGAAAAAGTTACCCGTAGCGGATAACGATCAAACACATCAGGGCTTGTCGATACAAGATTCTCTCCGCCAATTTGTTCAAAGCTATACAACGGCCTACATGAGCAGGGATATCAGGCAATTTGCTCTTTTTTTCACAAAAGCTGCTCAGGAAAACGGCAAACCTTTCAGTGAGATGCACGCAAAATACAAGCAACTTTTTAATACAACCCAATCCATAGATTATAACGTTGATCTCCTAGGTACAGATATACAAGATGAAGGAACTACCGCTACCCTGACCGGCCGATTCCGTGTGCAGCTGATCTTTAGTCCAGATAAGGTCAGATCGAACAGCGGAACGATCTCCTTTTTTCTTGTTAAAAGAGAAAATAATTATCGAATCAAAGCACTCAGCTACCATCTTGATCCCAAGTGGTAGAGCTACAGAATACGTCTGATGTGAACAGAATCATCAGAGGCACTCGTGTATACCTTCCTGATCCTCAGGTGCTCAGCTATTTTTTTAACGAAATCACCCTCGTCATCGCAATGAACAATTTGCCCTTGCAGGGTAAATCGGTATTCATCGCTGATATGATCCAGGCAGGTAATCACAAGGCATTTATCAGGATCAGCAGCAATCAAGGGGTCTCGCTGCATTGCGTATTCCAATAACGAAAGATCAAGCAGACTCCGTCTGAACTCCCCCTGAAAACGATTACAGACATTGGTTTCCAAGGGGTTTTCCTTGATATTATGGGGAAGGTTTTCATGCGACAGAGGGCCTGATCCGTGTCTGGTCTGGTAAGCCCGGGTGATCAGATATATTTCCGGCGCATGATCTGCGCACAGAGAGAGGATATTTTTTGTTCCGGTATTGGAACGAGTGACATGGGGGAAAAAACCATAATGCTGATCAAGCAGAAGCCCCTGGGATCCTTCATAGATATAATCGCTGAACGGCCCTCGCGGCAGCCCTCTGCTCCTTCGAACCCAAGATGATCTGGTGATAACAGAACAGCATTGCAAGAAATCCTCCAGCGCGACATCCGAATATCCTTTATAAAAATCTTCAATCAGCTCAAGACGGGTTTCTAGTACCCAGGGGTAAAAAAGATCGGCAAAGGTCAGAGAATAAAAATGTTCCTCCCTGTTGATCGTAGCACCGACGCCGACGCCGCAGCTCCCGTGGGGATGGTGCTGCTGATTATAACGGATATCATAGGGGGTTGTAACTGGGCATTCTGCATCAATATAGAGCAACGGCTCCACACCTTTCTCAAGGAGGACCTCAAGCTCATTAACGATTCCTACCGGATCAATTGTGCAGAACTTTGCAAAATAGCTCGGTGCTCCCTGCAAGGAACCTGATCCGAAATTGGAAAATACATGGCGGATACCATCATGGACCACCGTGTGTCCGGCCTGCTGCCCTCCAGAAAAACGGATAACCAAGGGCTGTTCGGCATGTTGGCAAAGGTAGTCGGTAAACAGCCCTTTCCCCTCATCGCCGAACCCGGCCCCGATAACAGCCTTATGCCGCATAAAAATTGGGGCTTGTAAAGCTTTCCAATAGAAAGAATCTTCTCAAAGAATAATCTTTGTTTCGGCAACAGAAGAAGTACTGGTGGCAGCCGAGCCTCCATGCGCACCATCCGCATGGGTAACCTCAGCAATAATCTCTGGGAGAACTGTTGAGACCTCTTCATGATTTTCCAGAATAATCAGATGATCACCCAGAAGCTGTTTCCAGCCGTCCATTGTATCCTGCATGCTGCCGGCATAGGTCTGTTTTATATGCAGATGGTAGACATGGTACGATTCTCTGGCCTTGTCAAGCAGGGTAGCAGCATGATAAGACGACTGGCCCTCCCCCATAATAAGCCTGAGCTCCTTGGCCGGAATATCAGGCAGGGTCGGCTCATCGCCGATGGTGAAAAGAAAGCCTTTTTTCTTTCTTTTTTCAAAACAATCAATCGAGGTATGAAAAGCCGCAAAATACCAAGCCAGCAGGTAACTTTCCCCTGTATTACCCCCACCCCCGCCTTCGAGGTAAACATTAGTCAGCCATTTATCCAGCAGTTCGTCGCTGGATTCAAACTGCCCAACCTGCAAAGGACTTTGATCATACTCATGATCTCCGAGCGCAAGAAACATCAACTGCGGATCCTTTGTGCCGCTCTGGATAATCCTGCCCATAATTTTTGGCAGCCCCTCTCTGACCAGATGATGGGGAATAGAGCCCATTGAACCGGTCACATCAAGGCCCAGGATAATAGCCACGGATTCGGGATGCTCCTCTGAATCTCTGGCCTCTCGTAGCTTGACGCCATGCGGATTCATATCCCGGTTGATTTTCCGTTGCGAAAAAATCTCCCGAATGGAACGCGAGGAATATCCTTCCGCCTCAGATCGTGCAGCCCGATTGTCGAGCGAGTAGCTTCCCATACCCATGTTTACTTCCCTCCGAACAGATATTCATAACGCTGGCGAGCGATCTCAAGCGTTATCTCGGTATTCCGAATCTTGATGCCCAGATCAATATCCTTGGCCACGTACTCTTCGCAGTTAAAATCACTGGCCAAAATCAGGCTCTGGGTTGAGGTGGGGGACAGATCAAGCATGTACTCCTGTTCCCGCTGCATCTTTTTTATGCTGATCTCAAGGTCTTCTATTTTTCGCTTATAGACAAGCTGGGTATCTTCGGCAATTGCCGTTGCCCGGTCATCTCGAATTTCTCTGTTATTTCGCTTTAGGGAATTGATAAAGGCCCCTGACAAACCGTTATCCTCTCTCTCGTCCATTTCGCCGTGTCTCTCTGTCGTTGAGTTATTCCTGTTGCCGGTTATCCGATTATTTGATATCCGATGACATGCGCCCCAGCACGGTCTCTCCGGCCCGAACCTTTTTCCCCGCGCAAACAGTCAGCTCTGTTCCTTTAGGCAGATAGAGATCAACCCGAGAGCCAAAACGGATCAAGCCGTATCGCTGCCCGCCCTCAATGCGGTCTCCCGGCTCGGCCCAGCAGACAATGCGGCGGGCGATGAGTCCGGCAATCTGGACAGCAGCATATCGTTGCTGTGATTCAGTCGTGACGATCATGGCACAATATTCGTTATGCAGGGCTGCCTGATGTTTATCAGCAGAATAAAACTTGCCCGGTTTAAACAGGACGCGCTCAACAGTCCCAGCAAAAGGAACCCGATTAACATGCACATTAAAGACATTCATAAAAATAGAGACTCTGACCACTTCTTGCTGAAGAAAACGCTCATCAAACATCTCCTTCACGGCAATGACCTTGCCGTCTGCCGGACATATAAGAGCATTCTTGTCAGCAGGGAGGATACGGAAGGGATCACGGAAGAACCAGGTCACAAAAAATGTTGCCACGAGACCGAGAAAAGCTGCAATGGTGTAGCCAAAAACAGCACAAATTAGGGTGGCAAAGGCGCAAAACAGGATAAACGGAAGCCCTTCCCGGGCAATGGGTATTTCAGGTTTTTTCATGCTGATTCTGATCTTGATATTGGTGGCGGGGATTGCCCAAATGACAAAGACAACGCTGACTAATGACTACTTATGCTTCATATCGAGCTATTCTACTGGTAGCGCCTCAGTTTGTCAGCAAAAAAAAAGAGGTAGGACACACCCAAGGGTGCATCATACCTCATAACAAGCACTTCTCTGTTGCCCCTGCCATCAGGGCATCACCGCAAGATTATTTTTTCGGAGCA
Organism: uncultured Candidatus Electrothrix sp.; assembly: GCA_965603655.1. GTDB lineage: Bacteria > Desulfobacterota > Desulfobulbia > Desulfobulbales > Desulfobulbaceae > Electrothrix. The sequence goes on from CBFDDU010000015.1 coordinate 15,742, forward strand.
CGGGCCATAGCAATAGTACCTGTCCGAATAACCTCTTTAATGCCGATGGGACGAAACAGGTCAATTACCGCCTTAATCTTAGATTCCGGCCCTGTAATCTCAACTGCATAGGAAGTCGGGCTCACATCCACAACCTTGCCGCGAAAAATATCAATCACCCGCAGCACTTCTGCTCTGGTATGCGACTCGGCCTTGACTCTGATAAGCACCATTTCGCGCTCAACATATTCTCCTTCGCTGATGTCTGATACCTTGATAACGTCAATCAGCTTATGGAGTTGTTTGGTGATCTGCTCAATAATGGCATCACTGCCTCGGGTCACCAAAGTCAGGCAGGAGACCTTGGGATCAAGGGTTTCCGCCACGCAAAGGCTCTCGATATTAAAACCCCGGCCGCTGAAAAGACCTGTAACTCGGGAAAGCGCACCGGGTTTATTCTGGAGTAAAACGGAAAGAGTATGTTTCATTGGTTTAATCCTGTTCAAAAATTTCTGGAACCTATAGATCCGAAGGTAATGTCCGACCCTATAGGCCCCTGAAAGAAAGCAGTTAGTTTGATATCAGACAAGCAGCATTTCCGTTGTGGCACCACCAGCTGGAACCATAGGGAAAACACACTCTTCACGCTTAATGGCAAAGTCCATAACCACGACTCTGTCCTTAATCGCCAAGGCCTCTTTGATAACCGGTTCAACCTCGCTCTTGGTTTTGGCACGCAGGCCAGCTGCACCGTAGGCCTTTGCCAGCTCAACAAAATCAGGGGTTACCTCCATAACAGTTCCGGCATAGCGCTTATCATAAAACAGCTCCTGCCACTGACGAACCATACCAAGGTAGTTATTATTGAGAATAGCAACCTTGACAGGGGTGTTGTACTGTTTGGCTGTGGCCAGCTCCTGGATATTCATCTGGATGGAGCCGTCACCGGCAATATCAATGACCGTGGCATCGGGGAAAGCCATTTGGGCCCCGATGGCCGCAGGTAAACCAAAGCCCATGGTGCCGAGTCCGCCCGAGCTGAGCAGATGACGCGGCTTATTGAATTTATAGAACTGGGCAGACCACATCTGATTCTGGCCAACTTCCGTGGAGATGATAGCATCCCCTCCGGTCAGACGGTTAATGGTCTCAATAACGTACTGGGGCTTGATGATCTCGCCTTCATCGACATAGGCAAGCGGGTGCTTTTCGTTCCACTCATTCACCTGATTACGCCACGGCTGATACTTCTCTGCAAGGGAGGTCATATCAACGTCCTTTTGGCTATTAAACCAGGCGTTCATTGCTGTGAGAGCGTGCTTACAGTCAGCAACAATGGGGATATCAACCACAACATTTTTTGAAATAGAGGTCGGATCAATATCAATATGAATGACCTTGGCATCAGGGGCAAACTTATCCAGACGACCGGTAATACGATCATCAAAGCGAGCACCCACTGCAATCAGCAGATCGCTCTTGGCCACCATCATATTGGCAGCATAGGAGCCGTGCATTCCCAGCATTCCCATGGACAGGGGATTTGTTCCAGGAAAACCGCCCAGGCCCATCAGGGTCATGGTCACCGGGATCTGGGTTTTTTCAGCAAGCTCGGTCAGTTCTTCGCTTGAATTGGAAAGAATAACACCGCCACCCACGTAAAGAACCGGGCGTTTCGCCTCAATAATAGCCTGACAGGCCTTGGCAATCTGACCGGGATGAGGCTCCACATTGGGCTGGTAGGTCCGCATGCGGATTTCTTCCCGCTCGGTGAAGTCAACCATTGAACTGATAATATCTTTCGGCAGATCAACCAGAACCGGACCAGGGCGGCCAGAAGAAGCCAGATAAAAGGCCTCCCGAATGGTCGGAATCAAGTCAGCAGGATCGCTGACCAGATAATTATGTTTGGTACAGGGACGGGTAATGCCGACGATGTCAACCTCCTGAAAGGCGTCATTGCCGATCAATGCTCTGGGCACCTGACCGGTAAAGACGACAAGAGGTATGGAGTCCATATAGGCGGTGGCGATACCGGTCACGCCGTTAGTGGCTCCGGGACCGGAGGTCAGCAGAGCGACACCGGTTTTTCCGCTGGCTCTGGCATAACCGTCTGCTGCGTGGACAGCTCCCTGTTCATGGCGAACAAGCAGATTCTTGATCGAAGAATTTGCCAATTCATCATACAGGTCAATGATTACACCGCCAGGAAAACCGAAAATGGTATCAACCCCTTCTTCCTGCAGACATTTTACGAAGGCTTTTGCACCTGTAATTTTGCTCATCGGATAATCCTTTCCTTGTTTTTGGGACGCCGGGTTTTGCCCGTGCGTAGAGTCGATGACTCATTCTTTTTCAGTAAATATATGAGAATTGGTTCGGAATATATAATTCATGAAAATCTCTGTCAAGGCGAAACAGGGCGACAAAAGGACTTAACCGGTTTTTCCTGCTTCCGTGAACAGGGCAAGACAGGCGGCAACCCACCTTCACCTTACCCTTTATACCCAGCAACTTAACAGCATTCTCAACCTACAAAGCATCCTTATAAGGTCGGAATATTTGCTTTACATTTTGGTATTGATTCACGTAAAATATGTAGACGCTCTTTTCGCTACCTCCTCTGGAATCCTCTTGAAGTGCAAAAATATGCTGAAAAATCTTTCCCCAGTTGCCCTCACAACCTGCTCCGACTATAATAAACATGCCCTTCCGCATGCCCTTGACCGAGTTTTGAAGACGCTTGAGCTGCCAACGACCCTTTGTTCTTCTGAGGTGCTCCTGAAACCAAACCTGATCAGCGCGAAGACTGGCCCCCTTTCCTGTACAGAAGGGGCCCTGATTCTGGCTGTGGCCACCTGGTTTATTGATAAAGGCGCTCGGGTCGGCATTGGAGATTCTCCGGCCTTCGGCACGGCGGCCTCCGTCCTCAAGAACCTTAACCTGCTTGATGAGCTGGCACAGCTCGGGGTTCAGATCCGTCCTTTTCAGCAGGGCGTCCCGGTTGAACTGCCTGGCGGCGGGCAGGCTGTTCTGGCCCGTGCTGCTCTGGAATGCGATCTTCTTGTTAATATTCCCCGGGTCAAGGCCCATGTCCAGGCCCGGCTCACCATGGCGGTAAAAAATTATTTCGGTTGCCTTGTCGGATTACGCAAGGCCTGGTGGCATATGGCCCACGGCGGAACAAAAAGCCACGAGCAAGACGGGTTCTTTGACCGCCTTATTCGCATCCCGGCAGCCCTGCCCTCTTCTCTCAACATTATTGACGGTATTGTCGCCATGCATAGGAACGGCCCTATGAACGGTACGCCCTACCCGCTGTCTGTTCTTGCCGCCTCAACCAATGCCGTGGCAGCAGACAGGGCTTTCCATGCCATCCTGGGGGTAGATCCTCAGGACAGCCCTGTGATGGCAGCCTGCCAACGTGCTCATATGGACGGAGCAGCTCTTGCACAGCTTTGCTTTCCCTTAGCCACACCGGAAGATCTTCAGGTTAATGATTTTCAGGTTCCCGGCATCCTCAACCCTGTTCGCTTTAATCCTTTTCGTTTTTTGAAAAGCAGCATCCGCAGGGTTTTCATGAACAACGACAGCTTGTTACGAAAAGTCGACCACAAGTGAACATAACCATTACTCTTGCAAAGAGAATCACCGCAAGGTACATTCACTTATAAATAATTTATGATAACAATCAGCACGATCTGTTCTGATCTAAATCGGCTTCCGGTTTACTCCGATGAGATGAAAAAAACGGAGAAATAAACAGGTACCCGTGCTGAACCATTTCTTTTTTTGCACAGGAGGAGAAGTAGATGTTTCAATTGCAGGGAAAAACAGCTCTCATTACCGGAGGCTCACGGGGGATCGGGCGGGCGATCGCTGTCCGCCTAGCAGAGCACGGCGTCAATATCGTCGTCAACTATGTCCGGCACCGTCGAGATGCAGAAGAAACCGTTGCTGCCATTGAAAAACATGGCGTAGGCTGCCTTGCAATTAAGGCCAATGTTGCCAAGGAAGCAGACGTGCAGAGAATGTTCGACGAAATCCAAGGCACGTATAAGAGCATGGATATCCTGGTTTCCAATGCAGCCTCTGGCGTACTGAAGCCAGCTATGGAGCTGACTGAACGTCATTGGGACTGGGCTATGGACATCAATGCCCGGGCCATGCTCACTCTGACCCAGCATGCTGTGCCGATGATGAAAGACGGGGGAAGAATTCTGGGTGTATCCAGCCTCGGTGCAGTACGGGCAGTGCCCAACTATACAGTGGTCGGCGCATCCAAGGCAGCCCTGGAATCCCTGGTCCGCCATCTTGCGGTGGAGCTCGGTCCCAAGGGTATTACCGTCAACACCATCAGTGCTGGCGTGGTGGATACTGATGCCCTGAAAAAATTTCCTAACCGTGATGAGATCATCGGACGCTCCCTTGAAATGACCCCGCTTGGGCGCCTGACTACCCCGGAAGATGTCGCCGATCTTGCTCTGTTTCTGTGCAGCGAGGCCGCTTCTATGATCCACGGACAGGCTGTGGTGGTTGACGGCGGATACGCTATTCAGGGATAAAGAGATAACACAAAGCAAAGAACCGCTCCGTCTCCAACCAGCCAAAGCGGAGACGGGGTATTTTACAACAGGAAGCGTACAACTCATCTTGGGAGGAAACATGAAAAAATTACTTCTTGCAGCGACCATTGCTCTGCTCATGCCGTTCACAGCTACTCTTCATGCTGCTGATATACCAAAAAACAGCGTAGATCTGGAAAAAATGGCCCTTGAATTCGAGAAAAAAGCAGAAGAGGATTCAAAAAATGAGCTGAAAGGGATGGTCAAGGAAGAAGCACTGAAAAAAGATCTTGCTGCGGCACGCGGGTCGCAGGGAGATAACCAAGCTGCTGCACCGGCAAACGAGAAAAAAGAGGCTGCCACGCCCTCTGAATGATTTGTCATTGAGGGAGGTCTGTAGGGGCGAACCCCTGTTTCGCCCTTTCCAGCCTCTGTGCCCAAAACGGGGATCTTATTTTCTGTACCCCCTCCTACTCCCCGCACCACGACATGCATCATCTACCTAAAAAAACGTTGGTTGATATCACCATCGAACAGGCAGGTTAAATGGATCTCACGCTTACGTCACCAGCTCTGCTCTTTCCGGCAATTTCCCTCCTGTTGGTGGCTTATACCAACCGTTTCAAAACAATTAGTGAACGGATTCGCACCCTGCACGCCCAATATTCTCAAACCCCCACCGATATTATCGTAGGGCAGATCGGAACCCTGCGCAGGCGGGTGTACCTGATCAGGAATATGCAGGCCTGCGGGGTAGCCAGCTTTTTTCTTTGCGTGCTCTGTTTATTCACCCTCTTTACAGGAAGTCTGTTTTGGGGCAAGCTGATCTTCAGCACCAGTCTTGTCCTGCTGATGCTTTCCCTTGTTCTCTCATTTTGGGAGATCCTCTTATCAGTGCAGGCCCTTGAAATGCAACTCAGTGATATAGAGAAACACCTACCCAAGAAGAACTATTCCTTTCCCAACGGCAAGAACATTACTACGAGGTTTCGCAAAAAAACAAAAGAATAACCGGAGGACAGCACGATGGAACATTTTGGAGGCGACAATAAAGTCGGCCATTCACTCTTGACCGGCCCGGAAACACGATTAAAGAACTGGGCAGTCCCGAAGATTTCGCCCGAAATTGAAACCTACCATCTCACCCTTACCACCCTGCTCTGGAGCTTCATCAACATCCTGATCGGCTTTGAGGCAAAAGGACATCTCAGCCTGCTCTGGCTGGTCTCCCTGATGATCCTGCTTCAATACCTGACGGACCTCTTCGACGGCGAACTGGGCCGTCAGCGGGACACCGGCCTGATCAAATGGGGCTTTTACATGGACCATTTCCTGGATTACATATTTCTCTGCTCCCTGGTCTTTGTCGGCTATATGATCTCACCTGCGGGCCTGGAGATCTGGTATTTCGCCCTGCTGGTCATCTTGGGCGGCTTCATGGTTAACTCCTTCCTGGCCTTTGGTGCCACCAATGAATTCCAGATCTATCATTACGGCATGGGCCCCACCGAGATGCGGGTTGTCTTTATCCTGATCAACACCTTTATTGTCTTCTTCGGTACGAGCTCGTTCGATATCCTCCTGCCCGTAACCGTTATTCTCTGTTTTATCGGCTTGGTGATCAACACCTTGCAGGTGCAGAGGAGATTATGGAAGCATGATATGCAAGTCAAAATGATGCTCAAGGAAAAAGAAGAAGCATGACAAGGTTGTTCCGTAAGCACAAAAGACAACTTATTATCCTGGCTGGATGTGCTGTGTTCTTCTTCCAAATATCTGAGATGTCTGCCTGGGCCGATTCTCCCCTGTCGAGCTCTGCAATCAGCCTGAATGCCCAGGAACAACAGACCGTGCATGAGCAAGATATCCTTGTCCGGGAGCGCCCCACCAATGGTAAGCCGGGAAAGGCCTTTGAGGCCGTAGCCATCATGGAGGCCAAGCGCGAGGTTATTCGCGACATTGTCATGGATTATCTAAGCTACCCGGATTTCATGCCCAATGTCAGCCGCATTGAGATCCTCCAACAAGATGAGAGCACAGCTGTGCTCAACTACACCCTTGCCCTGCCCCTGGGCAAGATCAAGAAATATCGGGTCAGGCTGGAGGCATCAGAGTCTGATGACCAAACCTCGCTGATTCAATGGCAGCTCCAACAATGGCCGGACCTACAACCGGAAGAGACTATCAGGGATACCACCGGTTTTTGGCGCATTGAAGAGCTGGATGCCAAGCGCTCACTGGTGCTGTACCATGTCTACACGGATCCGGGCAAGGTTCCCTTTGGTCTGGGCTGGATTGTTGATCTCCTCAGCAAGGACTCGGTGCCCGAGGTGCTGCTGAAGACCAAGGAGCGGGCGGAAAGGGTGAGTGCGTTGCTGAAGGGCGCAAGGGGAATAGGTCATGATGGCTGAGGAAATCCGAGATCGAAATATTTGTGCTGTGGTCTTCAAACATTATCCGGCGGTGCAGGCGGTGTACCTATTTGGCTCAATGGCGACCGGAGAGGAACGACCGGACAGCGATGCGGATATCGGGCTTTTGCTGCCCATTGCAGAGGCAAAAAAAAAAGGGGCTTTGCTGCTCTCGCCCTGTGCCTTTGAGCTTGCCGACCAGCTCCGACGGGACGTAGATCTCCTCAACCTGCGTCAGGTGTCCACGGTGATGCAGCATCAGGTGGTGAGCTATGGCAAGCTGCTGCATATGGGGGATGAATATGCAAAAGATGAATTTGAGATGCTCACCCTTTCCTTTTATCAAAAATTGAATGAGGAGCGGGCAGAAATTTTAAAGGATTTTTATCAAACCAAGAGGGCCTATCGTGTATGAATGATGTCATTATCAACAAAATACAATCCATTCAGCGTTGCGTGTTTCGGGCGCGGGAGGAGTACGGTTTTAACCCGGACGGATTTGCTGAGGATTTTAGCCGTCAGGATGCGGCCATCCTTAATGTGATCCGGGCCTGCGAACAGGCTATTGACTTGGCTAATCATCTGGTTCGGCAACTCAAACTAGGGATTCCGACAAGCAGCCGGGACAGTTTTCAACGGCTCGGGGAGCAGGGGATTATTGATCGGGAACTGGCGGAATCTCTTGGCAGGATGGCCCATTTTCGTAATTTTGCTGTGCATCAGTATGAGAAAATCGACATCAACGTTGTCTGTGAGATAATCAGCAAAAAGCTTGAGGAGCTGATTCGATTTTGGGATGCGGTTATGGAGTATTGCCGATTATCGGATGGGTGAGGAGAAAGGAAATAGTCGCCGTCTGCTTTTCCAGAAAAATCGATGTCATCGTAGGGTCACGGCCAAAAGGAAACGTATGAAACGAGAAAAAATACAAAAAAAACTGGAACAACTCCCAAAGGAATTGATTCATACCTTTGCTGCCCGTGTTGCCTCTCAATCCCTACCAGGGTTGTTATACAAGATAAATCCTAATGATTCTCCTTTTGCTTATTGGTCAGAAAAAAAGAGAAGGCAAGGTTTGCTTTCCGTGCTGCGGATGAATGCAGTAGCAGAACTTTACTCTGCTTATACAGTTATTGATTGCGACGAAACAAAAAAAGACTGCTCAGAGGTAGGCAGTGACTATTTTAAAACCGATAAATTATATTCTGAAATACAAGAATTGTATTTTGGAACAGAAAGTTCAAGATCTATTAGAGCTGCAAGGCATTCAATTAACTTGGTGGTGTTTTTCAATAAAGACACAGATAGATTTATCAGAGAAGCTGTAGAAATAGCTGATTTTGTACAGAAGATTAGTATTGACATTACAAGTGAACTTTTTGAACTGAACACACATATAAAAGTTGCCGACTATCTTTACCACCCTCTCTACGCTTCCCAAAGCCAAGAATGGCTTCAACGCGGTCAAGAATTCGTTCAGGTTCTCCGTGATTATGGCTCCGGCTTTGATCTCTGGGCTGATTGGTTCCAAGGCCGTATTGACGGGATACCTACCGATAAAGAATTTCTAGAAGCCGTTGCCCATCTCCCGGAAGAGCTCCTTGCCCAGGAACCCACCCAAATCAATGCCTATCTGAAAAATCGTTGTCAAACAAAACGCCCCCTCAACCGAGTCCGCGTGATCTTCCTCGGCTACGGCGAGGCAGGCAAGACCTCACTCATCCGAGCTCTTAACGGACTGGAAGTAATCGAAGGCGATGAAAAAATGACACCGGGTATCGACATCTCCACCTGGCAGGTGCCGGACACGGAGATCACCGCCCATTTCTGGGACTTCGGCGGGCAGGTCGTGGCCCATGCCACCCACCAATTTTTTCTCCGCTCCCGCTGCCTCTATGTCCTCCTCCTGGACGGCAGAACCGAGATCAACGCCAATGAGCAGGCCGAATACTGGCTGGAGCATGTACGGGCCTTCGGCAGCAAGGCCCCGGTTATGCTGGTCGGCAACAAGGTCGATCTCTGCGCGGTCAACCTGGACATGGCCCGACTCAAGGAAAAACACGACAACGTGCTCGGTTTCTATCCGCTCTCCTGCACCAAATGGCAGGACGAGTATGCCCTGGAGTTTCAACGCTTCCAAAAAGACCTGAGCAAGGAGGTCGCAGAACTGGGTGTGCATCAGATCCGCTTCGGCAAGGCCCATCTCGCAATTCTGGACGAGCTGACCGATCGCTCCGGCACGGAATCCTTTCTCCCCAAAACAGACTGGCTTGATCTCTGCGCAGATAAAGGGCTTGCCGAACAGGGCGACCTTAATCAGGCCTGGCTCCTTGATCTCTTTGACAAGTTGGGCGTTATCGTTCATTTTCCCAAGCTGGCTGCCCTAGACAGCTATATTCTCAATCCGCGCTGGCTGACCTACGGTGTCTATACCCTGCTCTATTCGCCCGAGGCCAAGGAGAAGAGAGGCAGGTTAGGCAGAGACGACATTGTCCGTATTCTCAGCAAGGCCGAGGTGGAAGACAACCTGGGCAATCGTCTCCGCTATCCACCGGAAAAAGCGGCTATCGTTATTCAGGCGATGGAGCAATTCAAACTCTGCTTCCCCTGCTGGCATGAACCGGACATGATCGTCATCCCGGCCCTGCTGGACTCTGACCAGCCCGAGCACGGCTTTGACAAGCAGGATAGCCTTGCCTTTGCGTTCGACTTTACCGGCTTCCTGCCCCGCCACATCATGCCCAACTTTATCGTAGGCCGCCATGATGAGATAAAGGATGAGCTGGTCTGGCAGAACGGGGTTGTCCTCCAGCGCAAGGACCAGAGCGCAGAGGCTCTGGTACAGGTGGATTACCACGACCGTACCCTGACCCTCTGGGTACGCAGCGGAAAAGCCAACGACTATTTCAAAATACTCTATGATGATTTCGGCAGAATCCTGGAACGGATGCCGGAACTGCGCTTTGATGAATTCGTGATCGTGCCGGAAGAAAGCAGAATCGGCGACCCGCCGCTGTTCTTCCGCCGCTCAGAACAACTTGTCCGGGCCAATTATCGTCAACTGCTGGCAATGGAAGAGAAGGGAAGAACTGAATATGACAGTGAACACGGTACCTTTGATCTGAGCAAGATCCTCCAGATCATGCCCAGAGAGGCAAGACCGGTGGATCGGCAGAAAAATGAGGGGAAAACAACATACAATTTTAATAACCCAAAGGGCGATTTTATGTTTGGTGAAACAAGTAAAAACGATAACAGTATCTCTATTGGTGGCGGGGCAACTGTTCATGGAAACACAATTGCAGGCTCGACAATCCAAAACAGTTTTAACACTGTCGCCCAGTCTGATACCGAGCCAGCTTTGAAAACTGAACTGGAACGCCTCTGTCAGCAAGTTGAGCAGATGCTTCCCCAACTGCCGGAAGAGAAGAAGCAAGAGGCGGCTCAAGACTTGGATAGTTTTGTAAAAGAGGCGACAAAGGATACACCGCGAAAAAAATGGTATGAATTGAGTGCGGAAGGATTGATCGAAGCGGCAACAGCCTGCGCAGGCATGGCTGCCCCCGTGACAGCTACCATCAAGAGCATTCTTGCTTTACTGAAAACGACCTGATTTTCATCACAGACCAAGCACTCTCCGCCACCCCGCCGCAGCTGAATACGACGAGCTGATCAAGATGTCCTCGGCAAACATGGAGATGCTCTATCGATCACGGAAAGGCGTCCCGAAGGGACAGCACGACAATAGACCGGTGTTTTAACGCCGGGAAGAGAACAACCCGACGCACCCGCGCAAAAACACGCTGATCTTTCCCTTCCGTCTTCCGCCGGAACCATGTACACTTATCAGAGATTAACACGATAAAAACAATATCCTGAGCGTCCTGACAACGCCGAACCCCATAAGGAGAAAGGCCATGTTAAGCCAATTAAAGCTGAGTGAAACAACCGTTGTAACCATTGACTGGGACATGACCCCGGATCTTGCCTTCTGCACCTTTTCCGCCAAAGGTCTGCGGGAGGAACTGATCAGCACCAAGGAACGAACCTGTTATTTCTTTATTGATAACTGGGGGGATGAACCGAAGCTCTGTCTGATGGAGCGCGGGGTTCGGTATGTGCATATTCTGGCGGAAATCACGGCACCCAAAGAAATCGTGCTTGATTGTATTCACCGGCAGGGTGCCAAGGCATCCACCCGGGAGAATTTCCCTGTTGATGATATCCTCAAGGAATGGCTGCTGACCGAGGTCGTGGATCAGGAGGAAAGCCCGTATCTTCGGCTGACGATTGCACCGCAGCCTGAAACAGAGGATATGGGAAAACCGCTCCCGTCTGCGAACAACATCGGGTTCAACGGCAAGAAGACCCTCTTACCGTCGGAACCGCGTACCCTGCCAGAAGAACAGGTCGAGTTGATTATCAAAAACGAAAATTTCTTCGATATTCGGCTGAATCCGCAGGGCGACTTTGCCAATGCCTTGGTCGACAACGGGAATGGACTCACGGCCCTTGACCAAGGTACCGGCCTGCTCTGGCAGCGGGCCGGGCTTGATCTTTGCTCAATCCGTACCATGAAGGCCAAAATTGAGGAACTGAATACAGCAGGATTCGCGGGTTTTCACGATTGGCGCATGCCCTCCCTAGAAGAGGCTATGTCCCTGATGGAGCCGCTGGCGAATGCAAAGGGCATGCACCTGCATCCCTGCTTTTCCAAGGAACAGCCCTTTATCTTTACCAATGCCCGCCGCGCCCCCACCGGCTATTGGTTTGTCGATTATGCCCAAGGCAAGAGCTATTGGTCATCCGGCACTGTGCCTGGAGGATTTTGCAGACTGTGCCGGAAAAGCGAATAAGTGCTTCCCTCATACATTCCCAAAAAGAGCAAAGTTATGTTGGAAGGCAGGCTGTTTCAAGATGACTCTTCCAGGTATTCCGGGTCTTCTTGGGCTTCCCGTTCTTTACCTGTCAGCATCGTTGCTGTTGCCAAAAAAAATCCAAGCAGGGCACCCAAAACCACATTGAAGGATTGCGTCGCCAGAGAGTTTATCGCGTCAATACTTGACAGTCTCGTAAAAAGTCAGAATTTGCGGTTTTGGCAACGATAACTCAGTGGGTTACGAGGCAAGAAATGGATATTTTGGACTTTTTACGAATACATCAATACTTTTAACTTCATCTTCAACAAGTTCCTTGAACAAGTTACTATTCACTCCAATCAGCTCTCGCATTCTCTCCTAGGCCGCATCTCCCGCATTCTTCAACGGAATAACCCGAGTCCTGATCACCCCTTCAACCGCCTCAATCTCCTTGCAAACCTCCGGTGAAACAGCCGTGGCCGTATCAATAATGTTATACCCCATAGTGCCGTTACTCTTATTGGTGTAACTCATGATATTGATACCGTGCTGACCCAGGATATTACTCATCAACCCAATCATTCCCGGCGTATCCTTATTGATCACAATCAGGCGGCTATGGACCCAAACCGTGGGAATGCTTTCCACATTGGGAAAATTCACGCTATGGGTGATATTACCGTACTCCAGATACCCTTTCAGCTCTTTCACGGCCATGCAGGCACAGTTTTCTTCCGACTCCGCAGTGGAGGCACCAAGATGGGGCGTCAGGAGAATTTTTTCATGATTGATCAGCTTGGGTGAAGGAAAATCAGAAATATGACCGGCAATCCTGTCGCTCTCAAGGGCCTCAAGGACTGCGTCCTCATCCACCACCGGACCACGTGCATAATTAAAGAGCAGGGCATCCTCTTTCATATAATCAATGAATTCCTGATTCACCAAGCCCTTGGTGTTTTTATTCAAGGGAACATGCAGAGAAACAAAATCCGCCTGGGCCAGGAGATCCCGACGTGCCTTAGCCAGTTCCACATCCGGCAGCAGATCGTGAATATTATCCATCACCGGATAGGGATCATAACCGATCACCCGCATATTATGATAGATACCCATATTGGCTACCCGCACCCCGATCTGGCCGAGCCCGATCACCCCTAAGGTCTTGCCGGACATCTCCATTCCCTTAAAACCTTTTTTCCGGGCCTCGACCTCGGCATTAAGCTTTTCTTCATCACCCCCTTGCAATCCATCGCAAAAAGACATACCCTGTTGAACATTGCGCAGAGAAATGCCCAACATGGTAAAAAGCAACTCAACCACGGCATTGGCATTGGCACCAGGTGTGTTAAACACGCAGATCCCGCGCTCCGAGGCCTCATCCACCGGGATATTATTCACCCCGGCCCCTGCCCTGGCAATGGCGGTCAGGTTCGGAAATTCATTCAGATCAACCGGAGAACTGCGTAGCATAAGCCCTAAGGCCTCTTTCGGATCAGCATAAAGCTGATATTTTTCACCAAAAAGATCTAGTCCTTCTGAAGCAACAGCATTCACTATGGCAATTGGGCAGGTGGTCATTTTTTTCTCCGTTCTCCTGTTTGTTCCTGTTATTGAATCCGATCCGGTCGAGAAAAACCTCCAGGTTTTCCCTTATTCTCCTCAAAAGGAGCATTACCCTAATATAACTTATCTTTCCTTAAAATAAAGATTCATCACCACGTACATCTTAAAAAATGTATTTGATTGTCATTTTTTTCTGTGATAGTCGTTTAGATAGCCCAACTACGTTAATAATGAGTTTCAACAGCGGATAAGAAAGAGATAACTTTTGCGTAGTTTTCTAGTTTCTCTTTGGGTAAAAGACTCAATATCTCTGCTCAAGAAGTGAGCAGTTCAATGAATAGGATAAAGTGACTTATCTCTCAGCCTAAAATACTACCATAGAATTATCCTATCAGCAATCTCCTGTTACGAGCAGCTGCCCAGCGCTGCCTGAACACATTATGAGAATAAAATTCCTCATCACTCAAACGATCCGCATATTATCAAATCAAAAAATCAGACCGAACACACCGCTGATTTTATCGAGATAAGGAGTAAAACATGTACGATATACTGGTCGTTGATGATGATCTGTTCGCACTTGCCCTGCTCGAAGAGCAATTAAAGAGTTACGGCGATTTTTTCACCCCTGTCTATGCCAGCAACGGCAAAGAAGCTGTTGAAATATTGAGCCAGGTGGAAATCTCCCTGCTCGTAACAGATCTCATTATGCCGGGCGAGATAAACGGTTGGCATCTCATTGAATACATCGAAAATTTCCATCCAAACATTCCCATTGTTGTTATTACAGGGTGCAAAGACGAAGAAAAAGTTGCCGAGCTGGAAGGAAGAGTACGAGAAATTTTACTCAAGCCGATACGCGTCAAGCAATTAGTTAAAATCGTTACCAATATCCTCAACGAGGATATTGCTAGTGGAAATCTGAAAGGCGTTTCAGTGGGATCTTTTTTACAGCTCTTAGAAATGGACGAAAAAACCTGTCTGCTTGAAGTCGGAACATCACCGAAAAATAAAGGCCTGCTGTACATTCATCAGGGCAAGCTCTATGATGCTGAATACGGCGACCTACAAGAATATGAGGCGGCTTGTCGCCTGATCGCTATGGACAATGTGAGCTTTAAGATCAAAGCATTACCCAAGCTGGAAATTCGACGAAGAATCAAAGGGGAACTGATGTCCATAATTATGGATGCCATGAAGATGAAAGATGAGGTCAAAGAAGGAGAAAGCCTGGAATCCCCCCCCCGAAACGATGACGGAGAAAATCATCCCAGAGCATTTGAAGCCGACTGGCATCAGGCAATCAAAGATGAAGAAGAGGATATAGATGA
>CBFDDU010000016.1:0-30049 GCA_965603655.1 uncultured Candidatus Electrothrix sp.
AAGGCAGAGGTGGATTCCAATGCCTTGTTTCGCCAGAAGGAGCTGCTTGCTCTTTATGACAGTTCCGAGGATGATCCTCTGGAAGTGGAGGCCCGTAAACATGGGCTGCACTACATCAGATTGCATGGCAACATCGGGACTATTGTCAACGGTGCTGGCCTGGCCATGGCAAGCATGGATATTATTGAGCAGGCCGGTGCGGAACCAGCCAACTTCCTTGATGTGGGTGGCGGGGCCAATGAAGCCATGATTGAAAACGGTTTCCGTATCCTGCTCTCAGATCCCCAGGTGGAGGCAATTTTGATCAACATCTTCGGGGGAATCCTGCGCTGCGATATCCTGGCTGTCGGTGTTGTGGAGGCGGCCAGGAAAGTCGGCCTCCAGCTTCCTGTGGTTGTTCGCATGGAAGGAACCCATGCTGAGCAAGGGCGAAAAATATTGGCTGAATCCGGGCTTGACTTGATAACTGCCAAGGATCTTGATGATGCTGCCAGGAAATTACGAGAGCTGACCGGGACCATTGGTGGAGGGGCAACCAGATGAGTATTTTTGTCAATCAGGACACCCGACTCCTTGTCCAAGGGATCACCGGCAAAGAAGGACAGTTTCATGCCCTGCAATGTCTGGAATACGGCACCAAGGTGGTGGCAGGTGTCACGCCGGGAAAGGTGGGTCAGGAGGTTGCAGGCATTCCAGTCTTCAATACCGTCCATGATGCGGTGCAGGCAACCAGGGCTGATGCCTCGATGATTTTTGTTCCGCCTGCGTTTGCCCCGGATGCGATCATGGAGGCTGCTGATGCCGGTATTGCCCTGATCGTCTGTATCACCGAAGGTATCCCGATTCATGATATGCTGCGGGTACGCGCCGCTCTTGAGGGAGGTCAGGGAAGCTCCAGCAGGCTGATCGGCCCCAACTGTCCCGGTATCATCACCCCGGGAGCCTGTAAGATTGGGATCATGCCCGGTGCCATCCACGCCCCCGGTTCCATCGGTGTTATTTCTCGTTCTGGTACCCTGACCTATGAACTGGTTGACCAGCTGACCAAGGTCGGGCTGGGCCAGTCCACCTGCATCGGGATTGGCGGCGATCCTGTGAACGGCACCGGTTTTATTGACTGCCTTGCCGCCTTTGTCGAGGATGAACAGACCACCGGCATTGTCATGCTGGGGGAGATCGGCGGTACGGCTGAGGAAGAGGCGGCTGCCTTCATCCGGGACAGGGTTGATAAACCGGTGGTGGGCTTTATTGCCGGGCTGACAGCTCCTCCTGGACGGCATATGGGGCATGCCGGTGCTATTGTTTCCGGCTCACGGGGCAGTGCAACAACAAAGATCAAAGCCTTGGAAGAGGGCGGTGTTCATGTCTGTCAGGATCTGGGGCGATTGGGGCGATTCTGCTTAGATATTTTTTCCAGCTGAGCAATGACAGAGGGAACGGAAGATGGCTGGGTGCTTGTGGCTAAGGCCGGATCGAGAGAGATAGCGGATTGGTCCCTGGTGCTCAGCGCCGTCGGTATTGACCAGCAGATTGATCGTCAGAACGGAGTGATCCTGACCCAGAAAAGGGATGCTGATTGGGCCATGAAGGAGCTCCGGGCCTTTCGTGAAGAAAATCGCTCCTGGCCTCCTCCACCCTCTGCGGTGCGTCCGGCTGTGTACACGGATAATCCTCCGACCCTGCTTATGTTTGGCGGTCTGATGATTTTTCATTGGCTGACCGGCCCTTGGGTGGCTGCTAATCCCTGGTTCAAGGCCGGGGCAGTGGATAGCCCTGCAATCTTGGAGCAGGGGGAGTGGTGGCGTCTGATCACGGCCCTGACCCTGCATGCGGACCAGATGCATCTTGTTGGCAATGCTGTCATCGGCGGCGTGATCGTCCATCTGCTCTGTAAGTCCACTGGCTACGGTATGGGCTGGCTGGCCCTGCTGCTGGCGGCCATGACCGGCAATTTTTTCAATATCATCCTTCGTGACACGCCTCATTATTCGGTGGGTTTTTCAACGGCCGTGTTTGCCGCAGTGGGTATCCTCTGCGGGCGTCAATTGAATAATACGACCTCCGGCATTGTCAGGCAGGTGGTGCTCCCCCTTGGGGCCGGAGTAGGCCTGCTGGCTATGCTGGGCAGCGAGGGAGAACGGACAGACCTGGGTGCCCATCTGTTCGGCTTGGCTTGCGGGTTGATCTACGGCCTGCTGCTTCAGCTGACAGATTTGGATCTGCTGGGCAGCAGACGCGGACTCCAGCTGGCCTTATTTCTTGTTGCTCTTTTCCTGATTTCCCTCTGCTGGCTCCTGGCAACTGGCGGAGAATACCCGGCTTTTCCGGTTGACGCCCTGTCCGGGATTTCGCGCTGAGCTTCCTGCCTTGAGGAGGTATCTTTCAGCTCTGATACCTCATAAGAAAAAGAAAAGAAAAAACACTTGTAAGACAATCCATTACGGTTTTAAATACCGAAATAATCTGAGTTCGACGTAAAATAGTGCTCCTGCCCGGTGTTTCAACGGCGGGTGGGTACTGTTGGTGCTCTATGCGCTTAATGATATTACGTCGTTGGGTTAACTTTATAATTTCGGCGACTCTTCATACACCCTTATCTCCATCCGCAAAGGTAAATCTATGCCCATGAACGACCAATCCCCTTGGGGGAAAAAGAAGAAACCGGGAACCCCGGAAGATTTTCTGGCCGCCCTGATCCAGAAGATCAGAGATTCATTTAATGACGAGAGCAATGAAGGTCCGCCCTCGCAGAAAGGAGAAGCTCCAGATCCGGCCAGCGTTCTTGCTGGCATCGGCAAGGTGGCTCTGGTTGTGCTGGCGATTATATGCTTTCAGATTGTTTACTCTTCTTTTTACACCATAGAGCCCGGTGAGCAGGGAATCGTCATGCGATTCGGAAAATACCACCGGACCACGGAGCCTGGACTTCGTTTTAAGCTGCCCTATATCGAAGATATGGAAAAGGTGGATGTCAAGACGGTGCGTAAGGAGGAGTTCGGTTTTCGGACCAGAACCCCTGGCCAGAACACCACCTTCAGTAAAGAGGGCTTTGATCGGGAATCATTGATGCTCACCGGCGACAAAAACGTTATTGATGTGGCCTGGATTGTCCAGTTCACGGTCAACGATCCGGTTCGTTTTCTCTTTAAGGTGCTCAATGTCCGACAGGCGATCCGTGATAATTCAGAGACGGTTATTCGTCGCATTGTCGGTAATATGGATTTTGATTACGTGCTGGGAAATCGCTCTGTTCTGGCGGAAATGGCCAAGCAGGAATTGCAGAAGGATCTGGATAAACTGGAAAGCGGGGTCTATATCGGTACCCTCCAGCTCCTGGATATCACCCCCACCGATACCGTTAAACCGGCATTTAACGAGGTGAATGAGGCGGATCAGGATATGAAACGGCTGGTGAACGAGGCGGAAGAAACCTATAACAGGGTGATTCCCAAGGCCCGAGGTTCTGCAAAGCAGATCATTGAAGAATCACACGGCTATGCTGTCCAGCGCATCAATAACGCACGGGGTGAAACTGCTCGTTTTAACGCCATTGTTACAGAGTACATGAAGGCGAAAGAAGTAACCCGAAGGCGTATGTATCTTGAAACCATGCAGGATATTCTGCCCAAGGTGAAGCAGATCTATGTAATGGACGGCAAAGAGCAGACTGTGCTTCCTTTGCTGAATTTAACCGGTAAATAACCGCCTGTGCAGTATAAAATTATCGTTTTTGCAGATGCTACCGGGGCAATTCGTGAACTCCCCCTACGCATCTGGGCAGACACGCAGGTCTGCCCCTACCGAGACGGAAGAATACCGATCTCCTCTCAATAACAGCAGGATGCATTAGATTATGAAACAACTCATACAAATAGTCACCCTTTTGCTTGTCGCCGCCGTTATCATCTCTGTCTGGGATGGATTTTATATCCTTCAGGAAGGTAAACAGGCGGTTATTACCCAATTCGGCGCTCCGGTGGGCAAATCGGAGACCACTGCCGGTTTGAAATTCAAGGTACCGTTTATCCAGCATGTCCGCTATTTTGAAAAACGTATTCTGATCTGGGACGGAGATCCTAATCAGATTGCCACCAATGACAAGACCTTTATCTTTATGGATAATACGGCACGCTGGCGGATTACTGACGCGCTCCTTTTCCTTCAGGCTGTAGGGACTGAAATGCGTGCCCAGACCCTGCTTGACGACATTATCAACGGTGCGGTCCGGGACTTGGTTAATCAGAATGATCTGATTGAAATTATTCGTTCTTCGGATTGGAATAAAGACTACAGCTTTGCCCGTTCCAGGGAGGAGGAAATGAACAGGGCTCCCTCAAGAGGGCGTGACAAGATCAGTGAGATGGTCCTGCAGCAGGCCTCCAAGGACACCCAGAAGTATGGCATTGAGCTGATTGATGTCATGTTTAAACGGGTCAATTATATTCAGAGCGTTCGGGAAAAGGTGTACAGCAGGATGATCTCGGAGCGCAAAAGAATCGCGGCGGAAAAACGGTCGCTGGGTGAAGGCCGCAAGGCCGAGATTCTCGGTAAGGTGGATCGTGAGCTGAAAGAGATCACCTCGGAGGCCAAACGGAAGGCCACTGAGATTCGTGGTGAAGCAGACGCTGAGGCGACCAAGTTGTACGGTGAGTCGTACAACAGGAATGTGGAATTTTATTTTTTCCAGAAAAGTTTGGAGAGCTACCGCAATATCATCGGGGCCAATACCTCGCTGATCCTTTCACCTAAATCCGAGTTGTTGCAGTATCTGGAGTCGACTGGGGTGCGGTAGGGGAAAGGTTAAACGGGATAATGAACGTAGCATAAGCAAAAAGAGAAGCCCGTCATTTATGACGGGCTTTTTTGGGTTGGGGGGACGAAAGCAATGAACGTCAAGCAAGAGGAAAACGTAATGACTCCGTCGTATCATCATGCCTATTTGAGCAGTAATATGATAGTGGCTCTGCACAAGCTGAAAAAATATTCTGTGTTTTCTGAGCTGGCTCTTCAATTGGAAAAAGATTATGTTGCTGATGTGTGTATCTATCCAAAACGAAAGATACATTTTGCAGCGGGCGATATTATAAAAGTGACTGAAGCGCCGCTTATGGTGGTGGAGATTCTGTCCCCGACGCAGGGAACGCAGGAAATTCTGGAGAAATTCACCGCTTATTTTCAGGCCGGGATTCAGTCCTGCTGGTTGGTTATCCCTGTTGCCCAATCTGTTACAGTGTATTCCTCAATGGAGCAGGCGCAGACGTATACACAGGGCGATGTCATTGATACTGTTTTGGATATCCGTATTCCGGCTGAGGAGCTTTTTGCTTCATGATTGGGCTCCAGGAGGATTACACCTGCAACACCTCTTCAACAAATCGGGTAAACGGGATCACCCGTACACGCAGATCTGCGATTTCATAGTCATCCTGGCCGGTATGTAAGGCAAGCGTGGTCTTACCGACCTGTGTCGTGGACCGCCGATAAAGATCATCTTTCAAGCGGCCTTATCTGTTGGTTACTGATGGGAGTGCGCTTGAGGTGGTTGCTGTTGGGTAGCGTTCTTTGGTTACCATTATTTTTATAGCTTATTAATTTCATCGAGAGAAAGCTTGGTGCATTTCTGGATGAGTTCGGTCGGAATACCTTCTTTTTTCATTGATCTCGCGGTTTCCAGTTTCCCTTTTTCCAAGCCCTTTTCCAAACCCTTTTCCAAACCTTTTTCCAAACCTTCCTCAAGCCCTTCACTGAATTTCGTTCGAAGCTCACTATCTCTTCGGCGACGATTATCAATATAATTATTATAGTCGATCTGGTCTTCTTTTTTTAATTTGGTATAGGCGAGAATCCTTCCGGCCTCTTGCAGGCCCTGGGCAGTAAATTCGGGTTTTATCTCTTCATTTTTTAAAAAGTAGATCCATTCGTCAAGGGTGTCTTTTGCCAGATCATCAAAACGGTTGATTTTTACGAGGTAATATTCTGGGAATATGTGCTGAACGCTGCCTTTGTCTACATCTTTTTTTTCATTTGCTTTGAGCTGCAACACGTCGTTTTTATGAATACCTCTAAACGAGGTAGAACCATGATAGATATAATCTTCACCTTCCCCTAAATCGAAATAGATGAGGTTGACAGAGATCACTTTATGTACTCGGAGATAATCATCGCCCTCATGAAGATGCTCGGTCACCACCCTTGATGTACCCCAGAGAATGCGATAGGAGTAATCGCGATCATACTGTACTTCAATGATGACAATTTCATCCTTGGAGTTTTTCACCTTCAGGTCGACTATATTTTGCTTATGTTTTTTGAAGTCTTTATTGGATTCAGACTCCAGGACTTCAAGAATAGTGATGTTTTCCTTGAGGAGTTCAGATAAGAAACCTGCCAGCACGCCAAAATTGGCTTTTGATCGCAAGAGTCGTTTGATTGCCCAATCAAAGGATACGTATTGTCTTGTTTTCATAATGCCCTTACCTGTTTTGTATCATTACAATAAAGCAAAAGTCTGCTCCGCATTGACTGTTTTTTATCAGTCTTGTTGTCGCTACTTCTTGATATTGGGATTCCAGGCTTCAATCTCTTCAACCGATAATCCCGTCAGGTCAGCTATCATTTTCACGTCAAATCCTTGTTGAAAGGCATGGATAACGATCTCTCTATCTCTTTCCTTCATACCTTCTTCTTTCCCCTCGTCAAAGGCGGTATCAAGGGAGTTTTTCATATCGCGATAATATTTCAGGCTTTTTTCGTAGGAGCGAACCTGGTCCGGGGTAAAGCGAGCAATCTCCGCACTGTCAAAAAGCTGATCATCGAGAAGCAGGTTTTTGTTCGGCTCTTCGCCGAAGATTTTTTTAAACCCGTAATCGGTGAACAGATTGATGTAGCGTTCTTTGGTTACCATGATTGCTTGTTTCTTACAGGTTGAAGGGTGCTCAGGAGAGAATTTTTATGCTCATTCAGTATATTCATATTCGCCTGTAAGCACAATAGTGGTGATTGAACAGGAGAATGGTGAAGCGTTGCGCTGTTTTTTGGTGATGAGGTGTTGGCTCAAGGTAAACATGCTTGAGGCATTATAATTGATGTCTGCTTTTAAGCGAAGGAGAAGGTTTTTTTCCTGTGCCGCAAGGGTATTTCGTTGTTATGGGAATATGAATTATTATTAAAATGTTGATATAATAAGAATTTTTCTTGACTCTTCTTCTGGGGCATGTTTTGTATATTTTCTAAGCATGGATTGCTCTATGCAAGGGGGTTGAGGGGCAGGTGGGTGCGAGGATGTGATGGCTTTTTTTATCATGAAAGTAAAAAAAAACAGTATGATATGATTTTACTATGTCAACACCATCTCTAAAATTTTCATTAATTCGCATCTGGTCTAAAGAAACGCCTGATAAATCCTCATTTATTGTAGGTGCCGGGTTCGTTGTCACAGCGGAACATATGGTTACTTGCGCTCATGTCATAAATACAGCATTAGGCAGGGATGAAAAAGATTCACGCCTCCCAGATGTTCCTATATTTTTAGACTTTCTTGGGACTGACAGCCCGTTGACAGAGGCTGGAGTTCTGCACTGGTTTCCAGTTCGTGACAATTCTGAAAGTAACGAGCTTGAGGATATTGCCGTGCTCAAATTAATTGATCCGTTACCAGCTGGAGTCTCTCCGGTTTCCTTTGCGAAAGCCGGTGAGCAAGTCAACCGAGTCAGGATGTGCGGTTTTCCCGGTGATGCGTCAGATGGGACCTATGTCACTGGCATTGTACAGGGCGTGATAAAGAACGGCTGGATTGAGCTGCATCCTGAGGATAACAGATCAGCTGATCCTGGCTTCAGCGGCACTGCTGCCTGGGATATGGAGCAGCATGCTGTCTGCGGGATGATTGTTAGCAGACAGATACGGGCCGGGGGCATTCACAATGTGTATATGATTCCGGCTGAAAAACTGATCAAGGCAATACCGGATATGAACAAGCATATTTTCTCCAACGGGCATGCGCTGATTATCGGTGTGCAAACCTATTCGTCCCCTTTGGGGGATTTGCCCTGCACGCTTGAGGATGCAAAGGGACTAGCTGGGATTCTCAAGGATGAGGGACGCTGCGCTTACCCGGCAGAACAGGTGCTGCTGCTCAAAGACAGCAAAGCGGATCGGAACGGGATTTTGGCATCCTTGGATAGGTTGGCGAAAGTCACAGACGCAAATTCCACAGTAGTGATCTATTTTTCCGGGCATGGGGGCAAAAAAGATGGTGGGTACTATTTCTGTCCGCATGGGTTTAATCCTGCTGCCTTAAAAGAGACCGCCATCTCCGGGCCGGAATTCACGAACAAAATTGCAGCAATTCCGGCAAAGAAAAAGCTGATTTTGCTGGATTGCTGTCATGCCGGGGGGATTGGTAGCGGGGTCAAGGGAGAGGGGTTCAACAAGGCATCTGTGCCGCTGGAAGCGATTGAGCTATTTCATCAGGGCAAGGGGTGTGTGGTTATTGCCTCCTCAAACGAAGAGGAAAAGTCATATATCGGCGAGCCTTACAGTATTTTTACAGGTGTTTTAATTGAGGTTTTATGCGGTAAAGGTGTTTCCATAAAAGACGGCTATGTTCGGGTTTCGGATTTAGCTATGCACACCAGAGAACGGGTTCCTGGGCTTACTGAAGAGAAGCAGCATCCTGCCCTGCATTTCGAGAAAGCGGATAATTTTGTTTTGGCCTATTATGCGGGTGGGGAGAAAGAGGCTAAAGATGTTTCATTTGTCCTGCAAGTTGATGTTTCTGAGCAAAGTGGAACGATGGAGCAAAGGAATGGACTGTTGGAAAACATGAATGGGTTACTTAAAGATATTAATGATATTGAATGGATGTTTGTTGAGGCCAGTTATAAGCAGGCTTTTAGAGAACTGTATCTCTTATGTAAAAATGTGGAAAAATGCAAAGAATTTTCTCAGCGCGCTATGAGTATTTTTCGACAATACAACGAATTGAAAGAGGAAAATGACAATGGTTTTCTTGAATCAAGCCAGTATGAAGTTAGAAAGGGAAGAATTTGTTTTCGATTTGAATCATTGCTTCTTGAAATAAAAGAAAAATTCAATCTTAATTAATTTCTCATGTGCGATATTGTCGAAAAAGTTAATAATATTGAAGGGTTTTATACAAGTAACAATAGAGTTAAGCGCTCGCAGGCTTTTAACGAATTGTATCTTCTGTGTAAAAACGTAAAAAGCTGCAAAGAATTTTCTCAGCGTGCTATAAGTATTTTTAGGGAATATAATGAATTAAAAGAAAAAAAAGATAACAACACTATTGAATTAAGCCAGTATGACGTCAAAATGGGAAGAATTTATGTTCGATTTGAATCTTTGATTTTTGAAATAAAAGATAAGTTTGATCTTAGTCAGTTTGGACTGTATGAAAAACAGGAGATCTTCATGAGAGATCAGAAAAATATCATGAAAGAAAGTTTTGTTAATATTGAAGAAATTTTGATAAATGGCGGGAGCCCAGTAAAATTAAAAATGTTAAAAATAATAAAAGAACAATTACGAAGAATGAGAACCTGTTTTCCTGATCTGATGGTAATTTTTCAATCGGTGAAAGAATATGAGTAAGCAGGACGCACTGCAATATGCCAAAGAAGAAGCTGAATTCCTGCGCAAACGAATTTGGGATTTTCTTGATAGGCTGGAAAAATTAAAAAGAGAGCTGGATAAGTCTGTCGATGCGGAAAAACTCCGTTCTCTGCAAATCCAAATTGGTAATATCGAGATTTTACTGGAGAATTATAAAATTGAATATGAAGCCATGTGCTTGGAATCAGGCATTTCTTCAAAAAATATTGACACTGGTGGATCCAATCGTGATATTGCATCCTCACACCGCCGCAATATAAAAAGTGATCAGAAGATTGACCTGCCACCATTATTTCTGGTTCCTTCCCCTGATCCGATGTTTCTTGGCAGGCTGAAAAAAGTTGAGGAGTTTATCCAGCTGGTGTTGGACGGCGGAGCTTTTGCTATATGCGGGGTCAAGGGCATGGGAGGAATCGGCAAGACGGAAATCGCCAAAGAGGTCTGTCATGTTTTTCATGAAACTTGGCAGGAACAGCCCAATCTGCCCGAAAAGTTAATCGACCTTCTGGGGAAAAAAGAAGGTGGCTTTTTCCGGGATGGCATTCTTTGGATAAAGTTTCACCCGGAAGGGCAGACCCCTAAAACGTTGACCGACGATCTTATTTCTTTGCTGATTAAGGAATGCTCAAAGGCAAGCAAGAAAGCAGAGAAGCCGGATGAACTCGCCAGGGAAAAAGAGAATCTGAATGCAATCAAGAAATTGAATTTGGATACGTTGGCTGATGCGCTGATTGGTAAGGATATGTTAGTGGTTCTTGACAATGTGGAGCAGAATCTGCGCACCTTTGATTATGTGCTGGAACGCTTCAAGGGCCGCTTTCCTCTGCTGATCACCAGCCGGATTGCCATTCCAGGCATTGAGAGCATAGATATTGATGTTCTCACTGACAAGGATGCTGATACCTTGTTTCTCCGTTATATAGACCAACCACAGCCTGCCGAGGAGGAACGGGAAACTGTCCGGGAACTCTGCAAGCTGCTGGGTAATCATCCCCTATCCATCACAATCATCGCCTCACGGGTGAAGGCGGAGAACAGCAATCTTGCCGAACTTCTTAAAGAATATGAGGGAAACCCTGTTCATCTGCTGGATGAATTCAACGACAATCTCTGCATTGATCAGCGTCATGTTGATGTCCGCACCTGTTTCATGATGTCGTTCAAGAGCTTGGACAAAGAGCAGAAGCATGTCTTTCGCCATGCCGCCCTGTTTGACAATCCTTTTTCCGTGGAGGCATTAGCCGCCCTGCTGGATGATTTCGAGAAAGACTACATATTCCATATTGTCGAACGACTGGAACGCCTGTCGCTGATCAATCGTCTGCATGGAAAAGATGGGCGAATCGTCTATGAACTTCATCCACTGATGAGGGAATTTGCCTTGGATTTGCTGATGCAAACCGTGGAGATTAACTCCGACAGGAAGGATGAAGTCGAAAATCTGCTCAAGGAGTTGCAGCAGGCGAAAAAAGAAAAAAACTTGCCGGAGCAACTGGAGAAAGACCCCTCTTTCGTACAACAGATTGTGGATACCGTGCAGTATTGTGATCAGACGTTTGATTTTGCTGCTGTGCTGCAATTTATGGAGGTGCTTGATGGGCAGTTGGACAATCTGAGCTGCTGGGATGAAAGGCTCCGCTTGAATCAATTGGCGATACGGGCAGCGGGGGCCATGCAGCAGGAGTTCAACGAGGGAAACTATCGGAAAAAGTATGCTGACATCGAAAAACAAAAAGCCATGTTCAAAAATACGTTTGATTTTGTAGGCCGAAAAAAAGAGTTGGAATACTTTGAGGATGAATTTCTTTTTTGCCCTGACTCTTTTATCCTCAATATTCATACCGATGGCAATGGAGGTATCGGCAAGACGCAACTTCTGCAGCAAATGCTGAATCTGTGCCGGAGCAAGTATTCTGATAAAACGATAAGCAGTGACGAGTTGATTGATTTTTACTACACCGAAACCCGTTCAAAAGCAGGTATTATCGATCAGATTATCAGGAAATTGGGCAATCATCACTTCCAGAATGTTCTCCAGCAGCTTGAAAGATATCGTCAGACCAGGGACAGCTCTGAGCAGCAATATATTTTGGATGATGCAGTAACGGCATTGCGCAAAGATTATGAGGTATTTGCAGCTCTATCGGAACGAGCTGATAAGATTATCATCCTGTTTTTTGATACATATGAAGTAATTCAGTTTATTGGAAAAGAGGAAAACACGGTCGAAAGATCAGATTTTTCCGAATGGTTGGAAAAGGAGCTTTTTCCGGCTTTGCAATCAGGCAACACGCGGCTTGTTATTGCCGGGCGTTACCCTCTTATTGATGTCACAGAAGGAGCTGTCGTAACAAAACCTCTTTTTCTGTTTGAATATGAAGAAGCGGTTGACTTCTTGGTTGAATACCTGAAGGTTGCAGAATTTTCCAAAGACGAATATCAAAGTTTCTTGGGTGATTTTCCACATGCTGAACTTCTCCTGCAACCATTTCGATATGATTTGGAAGCAGAGCGAATCGATATTCGGATGTATGAATTTCCCAACGGATACAGAAAAGAACTCGGTAAAGAAGTTTTGCAGGCATTAAAAGACAAGGTACCTATTAAACAAGAAAAAGAGCTACTTGATGCTTTAAAATTAACCAAGCAGGAACTTCAGAAAGTCTTTGAATTGGCAGAGAATCGCCCTATTTATTTGGCACTTTTTATGGACTGGGTTCGTTTCAGTAAAGGCAAAGCTGAACCGAGTAAATTGGTGAATGAGGCACAGATCATCAGAGACAAAGAAACGCAAAGGGAATTCTTTGAAAATACTATTATTGAATGGCTCTGGAATGATCCCGATAAGAAAAAATACATTTACTACATGACAGTAGCGTATCGGCGGATGACCTCGGGAATTATGCAGCATTTAACCGGGGATTCGCCTGAACACTGTCAGAAGACTTTACTGGAAGATATCCGTCATTTTTCTTTCACTAAATATAAAAAAGACGAAACAAAGGGAGATATTGTTCTGCTGCATGATGAGATGCGGGATCTGATAAAAAAACGATGGCAGAACAGGATGGATCCTGACCAAAGACAGAAAAATGGAATATTGAAAAAGTTGATTTGCTATTACGAGGAAAATCTTCTGTCGCCGGATTATATATTGACAGAGAGTTGTTACGGCAGATTGGAGCAGCAAAAAGTCCCGAAGAACATCATTGATACGATGAAAAGTGTTACTTCGTTTTTTTTCACAAAGGATTCCTTTGTTTCAGCATTGCAGGGGCAAACCAGACTGACGCAAGATGAATTGGACAAGTATTTGCCGGAGATAGTCAAGGCGGCTGCTCAGGAAGTTTCTCATGAAAAGCGGGAAGTATATACACCCGAGCTTATCGAATATGCTTTTATGATAGATGCCGATGACGGTGTGCGACGATTCTGTGAAGAATTTGACACAGTAATGGAGGACGGTCGCCCCGCTTATGCAAATTTACTCGGGCGTGAAACCGAAATCTGTTATAAAAAATATGGTGCTTCCCCGCTTCATGCGCTGCAGATTAATTTACGGGATGCGCAACATTATATTGATTCGGATAAACAAAATATCGATGAGGCATTACATATAATCAAGTCAGTAAATAAAGAGCGGCAGGATGATGAATCTTGGAAAGACTCTTTACTTTGCGGACAGTTTACACTGTGGGAAGGTATTGCTGAGTTTTGGCGAGACGACTTTGAAAGGGCTCTTGAACTCCTTAAAAAGGCGAGGAATATATTTATAAATTATGGACAGAAGTCACAGTTTTTTCTTGCCAACAACTGGATCGGCTACACTTTATATAGAAAGGCCGATTTTGTTGAAGCAAAAAGGACGATGCGGGATACGCTGAAAGAACTTTTGCAGTGGTTAGAACAAGAAAAAAATGCTGACAGAATAACCCAACGTAATATCCAGCAGCGTATTCAATATGCCATTGGGAATTTAGCGCTCTTCTATAGTTATACAGGAAATTTTATTAAGGCGATACGATATGCAGAGACAGCCCATAACATAGTAACAAACCTGCCCAGGAACAAAAAGGAAACCCTTCGTTCGTTAAATACATTAGGGCATGTTCTTGCTATTGCTGGACGTAATATAGAGGCACGTTTTTGTCTTGAAGAGGCAAAAAAAATCTATAAAGAAATACCTGATCGGCTTTTAGGGGGCCGTGTGTACACCAACTTCTGCCAACTGTCCTACGGCGTTATGGAGTTTGCACATCTGATTGAGTACTACAGGGCAGAGGAGCTGCACAAGGCACTAGAGCGCTCGCAATGTACCCAAATACAGGAATATATAGATTATGCAGAAGAAGCTATACAGCTTCTTGAAGAAGAACCGATTTTTCATAAAGAGCTGGCTGATGCCTATTTTAGCTTGGGCGAATTGTACATGATGATGCCTGAAAAACATATAAAAGAAGGAGATAAATGGGTACTGGCCGAGCAGAAATTTAAAAAGGCTCTACACTCTGCCAGAAAAAGCCAGTTTCAGTATAGTGTTATTGATACGTTGGAGAGTCTCGTTACCCTTTATTACTTCCAAAGTCATGCAGGAGAGAAACTCCCTTCTGAGTGCAAGAGTGCGTGTGAAGAAAAGCAGAAAAAATACCAAAATGAAATAGAGAACAGCTTGAACATCAATCTGTATCCTAACTTGGCTGGCCGTTATGAGCTGACTCAAGGCGATATACATTTTGACAACGCCCTTGAATTTCTTAGAGAAGGTAATTCTCAATTAGGTGCTGAAAACTTGATCAAGGCGTTCAATCATTATATTCGGTCAGCGGTTTATAAGAAAGAGTTCAACGTGAATCGCTACTATCTCCTGTTGCGGGTTATCTACAACCGCTTGGACAAGCTGGTTGAGTTAGCTTATCCGTTTACTTTTTCCCGTCTGAAATCTCTTGATTATGATTTGCCGGAAGAGGAATTTCGACTAAAGCCTTTGATTTCAAAAATTATTATCAGTCACCTGGAGCAAGAACAGGCCGAATGGAACGTCAAGGTAGAAGATTTCAGCAGAATTTTCGAATATGCACTCCTGTTGGGAAAAAAGAAAATTGAACAAGAAGCATTAGATAAACTTGAAGACGAGCTTGCATACCATGAGCGGACAGGAGCATACTGGAAAGCAGTTTTGGTGAATAAATGCCTGAGTGAATTGTATTGGATACAGACCAATGTCAGCAAAAAAGCTGGTGATCATCAAAAAGAAGAAGCGGCACAGGAGCAGCTTGTTCTCCATCTGAACCAGCAGAGTCGACAATATCGCCTTATGGGAGATTCTTACCATGCTCGACAGGCCTACGAACGTGCGGAAAAAATAATACAACAAATAAGCAATCCCCGATTGAAGAAAGGGGTGAAGGGGTATACAGAGATTGTCAAAGGCGAATATTATGTTCGACGGGCTGAGTTTGCCAACCTGTTGGAATCTCTTGTTGCTGATGAATTAGAAGCTGGGTGTGGGAAGTTTGAGAAGCAATTTCCTGGTGCTCTAAAAGAGGCTGGCGATTTATTCAGGAAGGGGCAGGAGCTGCTTGAACAGGCGTTGCAGGCTGACTGCTGGGAAAATCAGCCTCTCCACAACAGTGAGCCATATCAGAAGAAATTGGCCGAAGCCTATTTTCTTTCAGGCGAATCATTTATATTGCAGGGACAATTCTCTGAAGCATTTGAATATCTTGGAAAATGCATGGGAAAATGCTCTGAAAGCGGAGATGAGTCCCGTCTTGATGATGCGAAGCAGAGCTATCTGACAGCACTTTATTTCTTAGATAACTACGATAAATCAGCTTATCAGAAAAAAATTAAAAATTATGGGGATGACCTAGAGGGAAAGATCAGAGAAAGGAACTATCCATATCCTTGGGTCGCCGCCAGATTCCGTATCACCCAAGGAGATATCCTGTTCAGCAAATACTACCGTATAGCAGATGAAACTGTTAGTGCAGACTCTTCCTCATATAAATTCATACTCAGGAAAAAAGTTGAGCGCAGAGACATTGTGCAAATGTTCCGAAAATATATTGAAGCCTGCAATTATAAGGCGTGCTATAACGAGCTGAGTTTTGAAGCGGGTCTGCGGGTTCTGCGGCGGAGAATAGAAATGATCCCTGACAGCGGTTCCCTTGATATTCTTGGTGATGTTTTTGAACAGATCTGGAAGGATGGGGAACGCCTACAGGAGAAGAAAGAAGAAATCAAGAGCATCCTTGAACTCATCCGTATGAGACATCTGGTCTTACAATATGAAGAACAATAAAACGATACCGCAGCAATTTTCCCTGTCCTATTATACCATTCCGGAAAAACAGCAGTCCCGGATAAAAGTACTTTTTGCTAGAAATTGTGACGTAGCTAGTCGGAAAGAACCCGCTGTAAAGGCAGGAAAAAACATCTTCGCCTTAGGCAGTCATTGATTATTCCGGAGAAAAGATAAGCATGAAAACAACAAATAACAACAGCTATCAGCAAGACTACTACTGTTCAAGTCATGGCAAAGCCAGCCTAACACGCATCATCCTGAGCAAATCCGGCCAACCGGAGCAGAAAGCACCGAAGAACAAAAAAGGTCTGCACGCCCTCGGAAGCAACTAACCCATGCTCTTCCCCTCCGCCCCCCTGTCCTACGCCGTAGAACTCACCTATGCCTGCAACAACTCCTGCACCGGCTGCGCCAATGTCTGGGGAACTCGACGCCAACAAGCCCTAATCCGCTGGCAGGACTTGTTCAATTGCATAGCTCCGCCTGACCATCCCGGCAAATATGCCGAATTGATCCGCCTGACCGGCGGTGAACCCACCCTCCACCCCGAATTTGCCAAGATCGTCAATCACGTTGATTCCTTGGGAATTGCCCATGTTCTGTTCACCAACGGACGCTGGTCTGATCCACCCGCAATTATCAATCTGTACCAAGAGCAAGAAAACTGCCTAGGCATGCTCGTCAGCCTGCACGGCAGTACGCCTGCTGCCCATAATACCTTGGTGCAGGATAAGAACGCCTTCGGAGAAACCTGTGCAAATATCCGCCGAGCCGCTGATGCCGGTATCGAGGTCTTCACCAATACAATCCTGACCAAAGACAGCTGCGAACAAGTTGAAGAGATCATCCACCTTTCAAAGGAACTCGGTGCCGAATATGCCGTGTTCAATCGTTTTTTAGGCGGAGAAAATTCGCATCATCCCACTAAAGATCAGCTTCGAGAAGCTGTCCTGCTGATTGAAGAACTGCACAGGCAGGGAGTATCCTGCCGAATCGGCAACTGTGTCCCCAAATGTTTTGCTCCGAATTCCACTGAGGGCTCCAACGCCGGAATCGAACATTGTGCGATATCCCCGCACGGCCTTGTACGCCCGGATAACCTGACCGAAACCGTGTTCGGTAATATCTTTGCGCAGCCTATTACGGAGATATGGCAGTCTGAACAGGCGCAACAGTACCGACAGCAGATTGCTTCGGCCTGTTTAGAATGCGTTGAGCTGTCCCGTTGCCGGGGAGGAGATCGTTCTGCGGCCTTGGAGCAGGGGAGGCATCAAGATCCCTTGATGAGCAACCCTGTTCGCGAGGCAAAACCGGAAGCCATTCATTTGGACCCGAGCTGGAAACCGATTGTTCGCTTTAGGATCAGGGAAGAATCGTTCGGGTATCTGGTCACCCGTTATAACTGGTCAGTACCGGTTGCCTTTGCCGCAAAACCGATTTTAGATGCAGTCAACGGCAAGAACACCTTGGCAGAGATCCAAGAGTGTTTTGGGGACGAGGCCTTGGATCTGATCGGTCGGCTGTATCAGGAGGATTGTTTGGGGTTTGAATAGTGGGCAATATTTCGTTTTCCCATAGCCCGTTTTGATTAAAAAGCTGCGCGTTACCAATGCGTTTTTTACGTTATTGCCCGTTTGCCCACTCTACGTTCTGTTTATTGCCGAAACCGGTAGGGGCACGGCACGCCGTGCCCTTGCGATATCCGCGATACCCGATCAAATACATAATCTGTCTAACACCTTAATCCGTAGGAGTAATTCATGAATTATCCCTGTTCATGAATTACCCCTGCACAGCGTCCCCCGCCTAAAAAAGTTCTCCCGCGAAAAGCCAAGAGATCAAATACTCCGTTCTTCAGGTACGATATAGTCAATATTCTTTTTTTCTCCATGCCCTTCGTTTTGAGAAAAACGCTTCACCAGTAACTGGATCAGATAAAATCCGAATTGGGGATTTTGATAATAGAGCTGCTTGATCTGCGTATCGGTCATGGAAAGTAACTCCACCTCGCTTCCGCAACGCAGAGTAGCCAATCGAATCGGTTCACTGGCAAAGACCCCCATCTCACCAAATATTTCCCCAGGCTTGATAACGACGTCTAGTTCATCAAGGGTCAGAATTCCTGATTTGAGGATGTATATCTTGTCCGCTTTATCACCACGACGAAAAACAAGCGCATCTTTGTTGAATTTTTCTTTATGCATATGAGGGATCATGAACTCGAAGGACATGTCATCCTCTGATGCTGAGCGGACTTGTTTGATCAGTTTGAGCATCTGGATCAAACGGAAAAAATTCATCGGGAGCAGGACGACATGCAGGACAAACACTGGCCAGATCTCGGCATTGATTGTATAGACAATAAATGTCACGTTGCTTGCCATTCCTATAATTCTGAGGGGGATCATGTTCTTCATGTAGAATGTTGAGAACATTAAAAATGCGGCAAGAAATCCCAGGAGTTGGAGGCAATCCATAATGGTGACCAGGTCAGGTGTTAAGGCAGGACGATGATGGCAGCGCCTTACCGTATAGGAGGGGCACAGTTATTTCATTGAGAAATGTTGAAGCTTCTACCTGCTTTCTTTAAAAAGGGAGGCTGGTTATGCATTTCGTCGGTTTTTCCTGTTTGTTTATTGCGAAAAGATACAGGAGTCACAACCGGGGGAAGCCATAAAAGGCAATGTTAGAGGGTTGTATAAATTTGTATATTTTATTGGTAATGTATTAAGAAGATGATAATATTTGCAATATACTTTATACTTTCGATTCGCTCATATTTAAAGTAGTATAGGAAAATCGTCATTGTTTTTCAACAACTTTGAGCGGAAAGTAATTCGGATTCGGGCGATGTCATTTTGTCTGATGTTTACGTTCTCTGTAGAGAATTTGCAGAGGAGTTTGGATCATCACGGGGAGGTGATGTTCTTACAGCGTAACCAGCGTGCCGGATCAATAGAACATTATGCTGAATTTATGCTGAATTTATGCTGAATATGTTACATGAGAATGAGCTTGTAGACAAGAGATATCTCATCCTGAATAAACTCGGGAAGGGCGGGATGTCTGTCGTTTAT
Source organism: uncultured Candidatus Electrothrix sp. (assembly GCA_965603655.1). Lineage (GTDB taxonomy): Bacteria > Desulfobacterota > Desulfobulbia > Desulfobulbales > Desulfobulbaceae > Electrothrix. Next base: position 19,018 of record CBFDDU010000016.1, read on the forward strand.
CGAGCATTAGATAAGGAGAACGATAAAGAAGTTGCGCTCAAATTCTTGAATCCTGTCAATACCCTTCCTTACCTTGAACTGGTTGTCAAATTCAGAAACGAAGTTAAGGTGATTAGCAAGCTTGATCACCCTAATATTATTAAGTTTCATGCTACAGGGGATTATAACGATATACCCTATTTGGTTACAGAAGTGCTGGAAGGAGACAGCCTTGCAGGACTCTTGAAAAAGGGTGTTAAATTCAGCGTAAATGAGGCGTTATCCCTTGTCGGAAAAGTCGCCGAAGCCCTGCACTGTGTTCATTCCCACAATATTATTCATCGGGATGTGAAGCCAAGTAATATTTTCGTCGTGAACAGCGCGACGGAGCAGCCTGAAATTAAGTTGCTCGATTTCGGCTTGGCGCATATCATGGAACTGAGTAATTTTGAAAGAAATGATAATATGGCTGGTACGTTTTCTTATATGTCTCCAGAAGCGACCGGTATCATACGTAAACAGCTTGACGAACGGAGTGATCTCTATTCCGTTGGTGTTATTCTTTATTATCTTTTAACTGGCCAACTCCCCTTTCAGTCCTCCACCGCCGCAGAGTTGCTTCATCAGATCGCAGCCATGAGGGCGGTGCCCCTGCACCATTTAAATCCCCATCTTGCTGATGTTATCGTTCATCTTGTTAACCGTCTCCTGGCAAAGGACCAGGATGAACGCTATCAGAGTGCCAACGGACTCCTCTATGATATCAAAAGATACTTAAATGACGAGAGAGACTTCGCCATTGGTGAGGGTGATCGTAATGAAATACGCCTCTCCTATCAGACCAAACTTGTCGGCAGGGAAGAAGAGCTGACCATCATCAAGGGGTTGATCAATAAGGCTGCTCGGAAGCAGGGAGGGGTCTGTCTTATTGGCGGTGAACCTGGAGTCGGAAAGACCAGGTTAGTCAAGGCTATTAAAGAGTACGTTTATATACGAGGATATAATAAAGGGGAAATTTTTATTGAGAGCCATTGTATGGCTCAGGAAAATAAGGTTCCCTATCAGGCCTTCAAGCATGCCCTGGACGAATTTATTCAAAAGATTACCAAGGCCGGAGTGCAAGAAAGATCCTTAGAAACGAAAAGGATTAAGGAACTGGCAGGGGAGCTGGGCGGCATACTTATTAGGCTGAATCCAAATCTCAAGGATCTCCTCGGTTCTGTTCCAGAGTTACCGGTCTTGGAACCTGAAAAAGAGAACATTCGGTTTACCATTACTGCAGCCCATTTTATCTGCAACCTCATTCGGGATGATCAGGTAGGGATCCTTTTTCTGGATGATCTGCAATGGGCAGATGAGGGGAGTTTGCGTCTCTTGGAGCATATAAGTGCTCATATAAGTACATCAAATTTGCTCATTTTGGGTACCTATAGGACGAATGAGGTTGATGAAGCCCATGGGCTGAGTAGGATTAAGCGAACAGCGAAGGTCCGGGGAGATGCTGTGACTGATCTCCAGATCAAGCCCTTATCCTATGATAGGGTTATGAATATGGTGGCGAACCTGCTCAAAGAAAAAAATGAGCAGGTGCATGCTTTTGCAAAGTATATCTCCGACAAGGCAGAGGGTAATCCTTTTTTTACGATTACCTTGGTTAAAGAGATTGTCGAGCAGAAGGCCATTGTTTGGGAACAGGGTATTTGTACTGTTGATCAAGAAAAAATCAACAAGCTGCATCTACCGAATAACATTCTTGATATGATGTTATTACGGACCAAAGATATACCGCAGGGGCTGGAAGACCTCTTAGAAATAAGCGCTGTCATCGGCAAGGAGTTCAGGCTTTATCTGTTGTATAGGCTGATTGATAAGGAGCATGTTGCGGTATTGCAATTAATTGATCAGGCTGTGAAAAGAAATCTGCTGGAATACTCACTCAGCGATCGGGGAAAGGTCAGATTTGCCCATGATCGTATACGGGAGGCATTCCTCGCAAGGATTTCTGATCAAAAACGAGCAGAGTATCATCTCAGGATCGCGTGCTTTCTTCTGGAGCATTATAAAGGGCAAGAAAAGGAGATTCTCTTTGAGCTGACGTACCATCTTATGGAGGGCGGGGACGAAGAAAATGGATTGCAATATGCTTTGCTGGCGGGAGCCAAGGCAAAGAATAACCATGCTCATCAGGATGCGATAGCCTATTATATTTATGCAAAGGATATTTTAGACAGAAAGGGCGATAAAACAGGGTTCTATATAGTTTTGCTGGAGAATTTGGGCGAGAGTTATAGGCTGGTCGGGAAATTTGAGCAATCTCTCATTGTCTTAAAGGAATGCGATACTCTTATTCCTGAAACAAAAACGATAGAGAAAAGTAGAGTTCTGAGCAAGATGGGAGATACTCTGTTTGAAAAAGGAGAAGTGGAAAAAAGCTTCTCTGCCTTGGAACAGACCTTGAGACTGTCAGGGATTAAGGTTCCCCAAAGTACGTTGGCGGTTTCCTTTAAGCTCTTATTTGAGCTGACAGTGCAATTTTTCCATGCCTCATTCCCCAAAATTTTTCTTCGGGGGGATAAAAATCTTGCAACGCGGGAAGATGTTATTGTCCTCCGGGTGCTGAACAGGCTGTATAAATGGTATTTTTTTAAAGATATGAAAAAAAGCCTGTACTGCCATCTGAAATGTCTTAATCTCGCAGAAAAGGCGGGATCCTGCTCCGAGCTTATCTATTGTTATATGCTTGGGGGAATTATATGGGCCTCTATTCCTTGGAAGTCGAGGTCATTGAGGTATGCTGAATTAGCGATTGATACGGCAAAAAGTGCTGGAGATAGGCTTCAGGAGGGGACTGCGTATGGCGGTTACAGTATTGCCTTGCTTATGTTAAATCGTCCCCGAAAAGGATTGGAGTACTCTAAAAAAAGCATACAGATGCTCAGGGGATTGAGTGAATACTGGGACCTGGGGGTTGCCTATGCTTTTAGAATTCAGCATTGTCTGTTGACAGGGAAATTAACTGAGGCATTGACTGTCAGTGAAGAATTTGTTGTCTTGGCAACTGAAGCGCAGGTTCCCCAGAATATAGGATGGGCTTTAATGGCAAAAGGAAAAGCTCTTGCCATGATTGGGGATGCAAACGACAAGACTATCGAGGAGGTCAAAGAAAGTGTTTTTTTGATGGAGAAAACAAGGGATATGGCAAATATTCTTTTTGCGTTGTCGGCCCTGTCTTTAATTTATTTACGACAAAAAGAATATGATAAGGCGATAGAAACCATAGAAAAAGTGATGCGCAGGTTTCCTACCCATTACAGTAATGGTGTATGGACGCTGGATTTATTTCCTCTTGGGGCTCAGGTGTATCTTGATGCTATTACCCATCTCGCAAAACTTTCAGAGAATAAACGACGGGAGTATCTCAGGCGGGCTCGGTGGTTTTGTAAAAAATCATTAAAATGGAGCAGAAAATTTAAATTCATTCTCGGGTGGTCGTATCAGGTGAACGGTACCTATGAGTGGGTTATTGGAAGAAAAAAGGAGGCCTTGTATAATTGGGAAAGCGGTATAGCATTTCTCCGCGAACATACAGAGGATACGTATCGACTTGGCTATATTCTTATGGAAATGGGAAACTTTCTTATTGATGAGAAGGAGGATGCCTATAGAGATATGGCAAAACGCCATCTTGCAGAGTCCCAAAAGATTTTTAAAGATATAGGAGCAGAGGCTGATTGCCAAATTATCCCCGAATTATTAGGCGTTCAGGAGGCCACTCCTTCAGCTCAGGAAGTCTTTCACGAGCAAGAGACGAGTCCACAGCAGCGTTTCAGCTCAGAAAGAAAAATTATGACGGCCTTGGAAACCAGTCGCTACCTCAGTTCGATTCTTGATTTGGATGAGCTGCTGGAAAAAATAATGGATAAGGCCATAGAGCTGCTTGGGGCTGAAAAAGGAATTTTGTTCCTGTATCCTGAAGACCGAAATCAGCCGCAGGAACTTGAAGTGCGAGTTGCACGAAATGTGGAGTGTGTTGAGAACGAAAAAGATACGTTTTTCACGAGTCAAAGTATTATCAGAAAGGTTGAAAAGGAAAAAAAACCACTTATCATTGAAGATGCCGTGACAGATGATATTTTTAAGGAGCAATCCAGCGTTATTAACTATGCGCTGCGCTCCGTGCTCTGCGTTCCCATCCAGCATAGAAATATTCTGCTCGGGGTGATTTATCTTGATAATGGTATGATCAGCGGCTTGTTTAATAGAGAGGATCTCTGGGTCTTGGAATTAATTTCCAGTCAGGCCGGTGTTTCAATAGAGAATGCCCGTTTGTTTAAGCAATCGGTTATGGATGCCCTGACAGGAATATATAATCGGGCCTATTTTGATAATTTTTTACTCCATTCTGTGCAAGAAGCCCGTGAGAAACGCGCACCCTTGAGTCTCATGCTTATAGATGTCGATAAGTTTAAGATATTTAATGATACGTATGGCCACCAAGTTGGCGATATTGTCTTGCAGAGTGTTGCCCAGGAAATTAGCAATAACGTCGGAAAGGACGATGTGGCGGCTCGTTACGGAGGAGATGAATTCGTCGTTATTTTACCCGGTTCAAGAAAAGAGAATGCTGGTAGGGTCGGGAGAAAAATCAACAGGGCGGTGCAGGACCGTATTGTTCAGCATGAAATGAACAGTGGGAAAATAGAACAATTATGCATTACTGTCAGTGTTGGGGTGGCTGAATTGACAGGTGACGATAGAACAGAGTTGGTCGAGAATGCAGATCAGGCCTTGTATCAGGTGAAGGAGCTTGGGCGTAATTGTGTTGTTGTTTGGGAATAACGAATTATTTTCAGGCGGTTTTAGGATTGTATAATTCCAGATCCAACCACTGTCTCACTCTGATACAGGACAGCGAATTGTCCCGGAGTCACAGCCCGTTGAGGCTCTTGAAATCGAACCCGCCAAGTTCCGTTCTTGACAGGACTGACCTCTGCCTCGGCAGCCTGATGGCGCGAACGAAGCTGCACCTTACCCTGCCAGGGACTCGGTAACTCCAGCTGCCATTGCATAGCAGAGAGGAGGAGTTCCCGCTGAAAGAGCGCGTCATTTTTTCCAATAATGACTCGGTTATTTTTCGCATCGAGCCCGACCACATACCAAGGCGTTGCATCGGGTATGCCTAAACCTCTGCGCTGTCCCACAGTGTACTTCCAGATCCCTTCATGGGTGCCTAGGCTTTTGCCGTCTTTGGTGACAATTTCTCCTTTCATGCTCTTTACCCCTTGTTCGGCAAGGAAGGTTGCCAAATCCTGGTTAGCAAGAAAACAGACATCCTGACTTTCATCACCGCCGAATTGGGTAAATCCCAAGGCCTGAGCCCGGAGGAAAATGTCTTTCTTGCAATGATCAGCCAAGGGGAAAAGAGTGTGTTGAAGCTGTTGCGAAGAAAGGCGGCAAAGAAAGTAGGATTGATCCTTTGTCGGATCTTTGCCTCGTCGGAGAAGAGCGGTGTCGTTTATGCCGCTTATGCCATTGATCTGACGTATCCCTGCATAATGGCCGGTGGCGGTCTTTTCCATGCCCTGAGCAAGCATAGCCTCGGTGAGGAGACCGAATTTAATCTCCCGGTTGCAGACCACACAGGGGTTCGGGGTCCGGCCTTGGCAATAAGAATCTGTGAAAGAGGCAATGACTCTTTTCTTGAATTCCTCCTCCATCTCCACCACATGCAAGGGGATCTTGAGACGATCAGCAACCTTCTGTACTTTGCGAATCTGCTCATCAAGGCCGGGCAGGGGGAGCTGCATGAAGAAACCATGCACGGAAAAACCCTGCTCAAGCAGAATTGCGGCGGCAACCGTGGAGTCAACACCGCCGCTCATGGCAACGCCGACAGTGCAGGGGCTTGTTTTTTCAGTCATAGCTCGTAGCAGGCTCAGAGGTTAGAGGCTTAGATGTTCCGACCGTATTCATCATCAAAACGAACAATGTCGTCTTCTCCCAGATAGCTTCCGATCTGGATCTCAATCAGCTCCAGCGGAATCACACCGGGGTTTTCCAGTCGATGGGTGGTGCCGAGGGGGATATAGGTTGATTCGTCTTCCCGGAGCAGGATTTCCCGCTCGCCGTTTTCTACCCGAGCCGTGCCTCGGACCACGACCCAGTGTTCGTGGCGATGATGGTGCATCTGGGAAGAAAGGCGGGCTCCGGGATTCACGGTGATGCGTTTAATTTGGAAACGATCGTAGATTTCCAGGGTGGTATAACTGCCCCAGGGACGAAAGACGGTGCGATGGCTGTGAAACTCTGTCCGGTTTCGTTTTTTCAGTTTATTGACAATTCTTTTCACATCCTGCGCGCGATCCAGCGGGGCGATCAGGACGGCATCCGAGGTCTCCACCACCAAGGTGTCCCGTAAACCGACCGCAGCCACCAGGGTGTCTTCGGAACGGATAAGGCAGTTTTCAACGTCTTCAAGCAACACATCGCCGCTGACCACATTCCCTTTGGGATCTTTTTCTGTAATCTCCCAGAGCGCGCTCCAGGAACCGATATCATTCCACCCGAAATCAGCCTCAACCACAACGGCCTGACTTGTTTTTTCCATCAGGGCATAATCAATGGAGTCAGCCGGGCTTTGCTGCATGGCCTTTGGATCAAAGCGGAAGAACACACCGTCAGGAGATCCTTTTTTGACTGCCTTTTTCATGCAAGTTACGATGTCGGGGACATGTTCGTCCAGTTCGGCAAGGAGCAGATTGACCGGGAAGGCAAACATACCACTGTTCCAAAAATAGTCGCTGTCGGCAATGTACTGTTCTGCTGTTGCCAGGTCTGGCTTTTCCACAAAGGATTGCACCGCCTGCTTTTCTCCTCTGCGGATATAGCCGTATCCGGTCTCGGGGCGATCCGGCACAATACCGAAGGTAGCCAGCTTGCCTTGCTTGGCCAGTTTTTTTGCTCGTGTCACGGCCTTGATAAAATCGTCGGGCCGGGCAATGAGATGATCTGCTGGCAAGACGAGCAAAAGAATGTCTTTTTCGCTGTGTTGTTGGGCAAACAGGGCCGCGCCGCAGACTGCCGGGGCAGTGTCTTTGCCTAAGGGCTCAAGGAGAAGCTGATATTGCGGAAACAAATTCAGTTCTTCGACTTGGGTCCGGGTGAGGAAACGGTGTTCTTCGCCCACTACAATAAGAGGGGGCAGGGCATCCGGTATCAGGCTGACGCGGATGAGGGTCGTTTGCAGGAGGGAATGCTCGCCGATCAGACTGAGGAGCTGTTTAGGGTAGAGCTCACGGGAAAGGGGCCAGAGGCGGGTGCCGGTGCCGCCAGCAAGGATAACGGGCTGGATTTGCATGGTGTTATGAAGTTTATATTATGAAATTATAAGATGTTGGCGAATTTTGTAGGGACACGGCATGCCGTGTCCCTGCCGGAAACCGCAATATTTCAGGGCAGGCACAGGGGCCTGCCTCTACAGCATGTCGTTTTTTTTACTACGCCCTGATCAGGGCCAGCAGCTCCTCAGTCTTCTCCTGCAAGAGTGTAGTGTCGGCACGGGCTTCCACATTCAGGCGCAGGACTGGCTCGGTGTTGGATTTGCGGAGGTTGAAGCGAAATTGCGGGTAAGAAACAGAGAGTCCATCGGTGTAATCTTTCTCTCCATCGCTGTATTGTTCTTCCACCTGCTGCAATGTTGCATCTGGATCGGTCACTGTGGAATTAATCTCGCCGCTGACCGGATAGGCCAGCATTCGTTCATCAACCAGGGCGGACAGGGTGGTTTTCTGTTGGCAGATCAACTGGACGACCAGCAGCCAAGGCAGCATCCCAGAGTCACAATAACCAAAGTCTTGAAAATAATGATGGGCTGACATCTCGCCCCCGTAGATGGCCTGTTCCTGTCGCATGGCCTCTTTGATAAAGGCGTGGCCGGTTTTGGTCATGACCGCCTTGCCGCCTGCGGCCTGGACAATTTCCTGGCTGTTCCAGATCAGCCTGGGGTCATGGAGAATTGTCGCTCCGGGATGGTGTTTGAGCATGGCCTCAGCCAGTAAACCGACAATATAATATCCCTCGATAAAACGTCCGTTTTCATCAAAAAAGAAGCAGCGATCAGCGTCTCCGTCCCAGGCCAAGCCGAGGTCTGCACCATGTTCGCGCACGGCCTGAGCTGTTTCGTCCCGATTTTCGGGGAGTAGGGGATTGGGTACGCCCTTGGGGAAACGGCCGTCTGGTTCGTGGTTGAGCTTGATAAAGGTGCAAGGGAGATGTTGCTCCAAAAGATCAATGACCGGACCGGCGCAGCCATTGCCTGCGTTGACAACGATTTTCAGCGGTTGTAAGGCGTCTTTGTCGATGGAAGAAAGGAGCTGTGAAATATATTGATATTTATTCGGCATCTTGCTATGTCGGCCGATATGATCCGGCTGCTCAGGGAGGGTGCTGTTGTACCAGTCCTCGGAGGCGGCGTTTTTTGCCACTTCAAGCAGACCAGAATCCGAAGACATGGGCCGGGCACCCCGTGCAACAAATTTCATCCCGTTGTAGTCAGATGGGTTATGACTGGCCGTAACCATGATGCCGCCGTCCACCCCGTCGCCCTCTCCCTGAAAGGCGGCAAAATAGATCTCTTCTGTGCAGCAGAGGCCGATATCGACAACATCAATGCCCGCTTTGGTGAGTACCTGGCAGAGGTTCTCGTTGATTCCCGGACTGGACAGGCGAATATCATGTCCTATAACGACCTTACCTGCATCAATCTGTCGGCAGAAGGCCAGCCCGATACGGGCGGCAATATCCTTATTCAGCTCCTCCGGCACACGTCCCCGGACGTCATAGGCTGTAAAACATTTGAGCGGTTCCGACATAGCTGACCTCTAGTATCTGATGGAATGGAAATCTTTTGCTAAACAAATTTTGAACAACAAAAATAAATACGTTATACTGAAGCTTAATATTTGCTTAATGTTTGAGCAACGAGAAAGGTAATGAGTACGTAATTCATATCATAGAATCAGCCCCTGAGGCAAGGAGCAAGTGTTTTTCAGGTGGCTTCGGAGAAATTTACATGAAAGGAATAATTCTTGCGGGCGGTTCTGGAACGCGCCTGTATCCGTTGACCAAGGTAATGAGCAAGCAGCTGATTCCTGTCTACGACAAGCCTATGATCTATTACCCGCTGTCCGTGCTCATGTTGGCCGGAATCCGGGACATCCTGATTATTTCCACGCCAAGTGATTTACCCCGGTTTATTGAACTCTTCGGCGATGGAGGACAGCTCGGCCTGAATATTTCCTATGCCGAACAACCCCGTCCGGAAGGTTTAGCTCAGGCATTCCTCATCGGCAAAGAGTTTATCGGCAATGAGCCGGTCGCCCTTGTCCTGGGAGATAATATCTTCTTTGGTCCCGGTTTTGCAGGGATCGTGCAGCGATGCAGTAAACTCATAGACGGCGGAATTGTCTTCGGGTATCTGGTCAAGGACCCGGAACGATACGGCGTTGTCGAATTTGATGGAGAGAGGAGAGTTATTGGGATTGAGGAAAAACCTGCACAGCCCAAGTCACGTTATGCTGTGCCCGGCTTATATTTTTATGATAATTCAGTGGTGGATATTGCGGCCTCAATACAACCCTCTCCTCGCGGTGAGCTTGAGATTACAGATATCAATACCAGCTATCTTCAGCAGGGCAAACTGCGTGTAGAACTGCTGGGGCGGGGGTTTTGTTGGCTGGATACAGGGACCCATGAGTCCTTACAACAGGCGTCAAGTTATGTGCAGGCGGTACAGGATCGCCAAGGGTTGAAGATCGCCTGCGTAGAGGAAATCGCCTATCGCCAGGGGTATATCGCGGCTGAGCAGGTTGCCCAGCTTGCTGCATCAATGATGAAAAATCAGTACGGTCAATATCTGATGGCGATGTTGGAAGATGAAAAGCTGAAGGATGGGTTGGTAGGGTAATGAATATTCTTATAACAGGTGCAGGCGGTCAACTGGGGCAGGATTGCCTTGCGGTCATGGGCGAAGAGCATGCGGTGCATGGTCGCACCTCAGGGCAACTGGATATTACCCAGCCTGAGCAGGTGCTGCAAGAGATCCAAACGCTGCGGCCGGATGTGGTTGTTAACTGCGCTGCCTATACTGCGGTGGATACATGTGAAAGCGAGCAGGAGGCTTGTTGGGCTGTCAATGCCCACGGAGCGGCCAATCTGGCTGAAGCCTGTGCAATAGGTGGCGCTCGGCTCATCCATATCTCAACGGATTATGTCTTTTCCGGTAATAAACCTGTTCCAGAACCGTATACAGAACAGGACCCTGTTGGTCCGCTGTCTGTCTACGGCAAGAGTAAACTGGCTGGTGAGCAGGCAATTGCAGACCGGATGAATGATTTTCTTATCCTGCGCACGTCCTGGCTGTATGGGATGGGCGGGAATAATTTTCTCAAGACCATGTTGCGCCTTGCAATGGCAGACCCAGAACGAACTATCAGGGTCGTTGATGATCAGTATGGTTCGTTAACCTGGACCATGACCCTGGCTCGCCAGATCAAACAGCTGCTGGCTTCCGACCTCACCGGCATTGCCCATGCCACTGCGGAAAACTCCAGCACCTGGTATGGAGGCGCAAAATATTTTCTTGCGTCTCTGGGGGTTGCATTTTCTCTTGAGCCCTGTACCACCGCAGAATATCCCACCCCGGCCCACCGTCCGGCCAGTTCCATCCTGGAAAACAGCTTCCTGAAAGAGCATAATATGAATTTGATGCAGGATTGGCAGCAAGATATTGATGCCTTTGTTGAGCTGTATCGAGATGAGCTGATTGCTTAATTCTCTTGCACGAGTATTAGGGATTCAACAAAAAAGACCTTGCCCATCATGCAGGGTTCTGTAGGGGCGAACCTATGTGTTCGCCCTGTTATACCGGGCAGACACGCAGCCCACCCACACAATTTGTACTGTATATACTATTCCTCGTCAGTCGTCACATACCTCTATAATGTCCAACCAGCCTCACTGAATAACTGTTTTTCTCTAGTATATCGCAATACAC
>CBFDDU010000017.1:0-29912 GCA_965603655.1 uncultured Candidatus Electrothrix sp.
CAGCTCGCAGGCCTCACGAACAGCACCATGTCCCCCACTTCTTTCCGTGACGTAATCAACTTGACGGCGGACTTCTGCAGCTGCATTGGCCGGGGCAAAGCTGCATCCGACCTGCATCAGCACAGGCAGATCCAGCCAATCATCACCCATATAGGCGGTCTGCTCAGGTTGCCACCCATGCTGTTCAAGAACAGCAGCATAGGCTTCTTTTTTGTTGCGGCAGTCAGTATACACATGCTCCAGCTTGAGCTCCTTAGCTCTTCTGGAAACGGCTTCTGAGCTACGAGCGGTAATTAAGCCCACAGCAATTCCAGCATCGCGAAGAAGACGCAGGCCAAAACCATCCAAGGTGTTGAACCCCTTGATCTCTTCAGATACTCCTGAGTAAAAGAGGGTGCCATCGGTCAGAACACCGTCAACATCCAGTAAAAGCACTTCAATCTTTTTCGCCCGCATCATGGCGGTTCGCCAAGCATCACTACGCAGAATAGGCTGTTCGCGTTTCATGGCTCGTTCACGCAGGGACTGGGTCAATTCGCAATCAGAGTATGTACCGTTGTTATCTGACACCTTGTCCATTGGTTATATTATGTTACGTACGGCTTCTCGTACAACCAACAGCTGCTTCAGCAGGGCCTCCACCTCGTTCAAGGGAATACTGTTGGGGCCGTCACAGAGGGCTTTATCCGGGTCAGGATGGACCTCCATAAAAAGACCGTCGATTCCGGCAGCCATGGCTGCCCTGCTCAAGGTTGGGATAAACTCTCGTTGTCCACCGGAACTCCCTCCCATGCCGCCGGGCAGTTGCACCGAATGGGTGGCATCAAAAATGACCGGGCAGCCAAAAGATCGCATCACAGGCAGGGATCGCATGTCCACCACAAGATTATTATAGCCGAAGCTTGCTCCGCGCTCGGTGAGTAAAATACGATCACAACCGGCAGAGCGCAGCTTATCCACAGCATGCTTCATATCCCACGGGGACATAAACTGCCCTTTTTTCAGATTCACGGTTTTCCCAGTTTTCGCAGCAGCGACCAGAAGATCTGTCTGACGGCAGAGAAAGGACGGGATCTGAATGACATCCAGGGCATCTGCGGCAAGATCCATCTGACTGGCTTCATGAACATCCGAGACCACAGGCACGCCCACTTCTTGGCGGATGCGATCAAGCTGACGCAACCCGTTTCGTAGGCCCGGTCCTCGAAATGAATCCAAGGACGTGCGATTCGCCTTGTCAAAGGATGCCTTAAACACATAGGAAATCCCTAGGCGCTCGCAGATCTCCTTCATTTCCTTGGCAATTCGCCACCCAAGTTCCCCGGATTCCAAGGCGCAGGGACCAGCCAACAGCAAGAGAGGATGATCAGGTCCGACAGGAACGGTCTTTCCCCCTGGAAGGATACTTATCTCAAAGGATTTCATCGTCAAACAAACTCCGGAAAGATGTTTTTTCTGTACGTCGTTGCAGCTTCAATCTGGTTCTTGCAATTTATTTATTGCTCAAAGCCGCTTTAATAAAATCTCGGAACAGCGGATGCGGCTTCATAGGACTGGACTTGAATTCGGGATGAAACTGACAACCGAGGAACCAAGGGTGATCGGAGATTTCCACAATTTCAACCAGCGTATCATCTGGAGAGGTCCCGCTGACAATGAGCCCAGCTTTTTCCAAGCGTTCACGATACAGGTTATTGAACTCATAGCGGTGGCGATGTCTTTCGCTAATTTCTTCCTGCTGATAGGCGGCATGGGCCAAGGTCTCCTCCCGCAACGTACAGGGGTACGCACCAAGGCGGAGCGTCCCACCCATGTTCGAGTTTTCGTCCCGAATCTCGGTCTTGCCGCTGCGAAAATCATACCATTCCTTCATCAGGTAAATGATCGGATCTTTGGTGGTCGGATTGAGCTCCTTGGAATCTGCGCCTGCTATTCCGGCAACCGACCGGGAAAATTCCACCACGGCCAGCTGCATACCCAGACAGATACCGAAGAAGGGCACCTTATTCTCCCGGGCATAGGCAATGGCCTTGATTTTTCCTTCTGTCCCTCGACTGCCGAAGCCGCCCGGTACCAGGATGCCGTCACATTGTTCCAGCTCAGCGGAAGAATTACCTTCTTCCAAATCATCAGCAGCAATATATTTCAGCTCCACCTTGGTATCATTGGCTATTCCGCCGTGGATCAGAGACTCATGCAGGCTCTTATACGCCTCTTTCAACTCAACATATTTGCCGGTAATACCGATTGTGACGGTATGGGCAGGATTCTTTATTTTATGGACCAGCTCTTGCCAGGGTTTCGTGTTTGGCGCACCGGTCCAAATGCCTAATTTCTGCAAAATACGATCATCAGCACCTTCCTCGTGCAAACGGAGCGGGAGTTCGTAGATGGTATCCACATCAATGGCGGTGATCACTGACGGAGCATCGATATTGCAGAACAGAGCGATTTTCTTCTTGATCGAGTCCTCCAGCGGCACTTCGGTCCGACAGATCAGGATATCCGGCTGAATACCAGAGGCCAGTAGCTCCTTGACTGAATGCTGGGTCGGCTTGGTCTTGATTTCCCCGGCAGTCTTGATAAACGGCACCAGGGTCAGGTGAATATACAGAGAGTATTCCCGCCCGAGATCACCACGTAACTGCCGAATCGCCTCGATAAAAGGCAAGCCTTCAATATCACCGACTGTACCGCCGATTTCAATGATGGCCACATCCACCGTCCCGTCAAGCTGCATCACTGCCTGCTTAATCTCATCGGTAATATGCGGAATCATCTGCACCGTGCCGCCGAGATACTCTCCTCGGCGTTCTTTCATGATCACCGAGTAGTAGATCCTGCCAGAGGTGTAATTATTGATCTGCGCCATAACCGCATCAGTGTACCGTTCATAATGCCCCATATCCAGATCGGTTTCCGCCCCGTCATCGGTAACATAAACCTCTCCGTGCTGAAAGGGATTCATGGTCCCCGGATCAACATTAATATAGGGATCAAGTTTCTGAAAGGTGACGGTCATTCCTCGGCTTTCCAGCAGGGCACCGATGGAGGCCGCAGCAAGGCCCTTACCCAAGGACGAGAGCACACCGCCGGTTATAAAAATAAATTTTGTCTTTCTGCTCGGTTGTGTATCCATACCTCTATCCTTTATATGCCGAGTTCGGCTTTACGGAAGCAAGAAACTGGTTGCTCCTGTCCCGATTTAGTTCTTCTTTTTACAAGAGACAACCATACTCCAAACAGCAATGTTTGACAACCACGCCCTGTGGGTTTTAAGAGAATACTTTTCCAGCCAAGTAAGTGATAGAGGAAGAGAAAAGGAAAAAAAAGAATAGAGGAGCAAGAACCTGTTCTAGTAAAAAAAACAGATTCTTGCAGGAGGGGCGCCAGGGATAACCGTACCGAGAAAGCGAGATTTTCCCAATGCCTTCGGCTGTTACCTGTAGATATACCCTCTCGGCGCGGGACGCACTACAGGAGCACGGTAGACATACGGGGTATGGACCCTGCGGTGACCGTAATGCCTGCCATGATGAAAAATATTCCCAAAAATAGAGGCACCGATAGTAACTACCCCAACCGCCGTCGCTGTATGAACAGTATCCCGATAACGATCAGCTTCTGTATATGCGCCATAAGGGCCTGTTCCAGGCCCGACGCAAGATGTCAACCAGATACAGAGGGCTGTACAGACGCAAAAAATTGTTATTTTCTTCATTTGATCCTCCGTGGTGCTCAATGTTGAAATATCCAACCTTATATATACAGTGTATAACCACGAACGGTGCTTTTGCAATGAAATTTCAGACAGCAGAGCCTTGGAGTATTGCACTCCCAGCTGAGAAAGGGTTGATAAAATAATACTCCTTTCTTCTCAAATTATACAAATGAAAGAACAGGAGAGTTTATCGTATATTCCGGCTCTCAAAAAAAGTTGAACAGCAAAAAACAAGCGGCTTATTGTACTGATGTTTCAGGGGAAGGAGCAATCTTTAATACTGCTGCCCTCTGATTCTCAGCATAGGAAAGCACACCCGCAACAATCTGTTCCGCAAGAGTTTGCAGATACTTTTCACTTTTCATCAATTTCGCCTCCTCAGGATTGGTTATAAATGAAATTTCAGCAAGGATAGCTGGCATTTCAGCACCAATGAGGACATAGAAGGGAGCCTGCTTCACGCCAAGATCTTTGACCTGAAACTTTTGTTTCTTTAAGCCGTCAACCATATTAAGCTGGACAAATTCAGCGAGCTGAGAAGACTCATTGATCTTCTCATTCTGCATCAACTCAGAGAGAATATCTTGCATTTCACTCATATTATGGGTGGAGGTAGCATTTTCCAAGGCAGCGACCCGCATAGCCTCGGTATGCGTTGCCAGATTCAAATAAAATGTCTCCACCCCGCATATCGTCTCTTCTGGATGAGCATTAACATGGATAGAAAGGAAAAGATCTGCCTCCTTGGTGTTTGCAATGGCTGTTCGCTCTTCAAGAGCAAGAGAGACATCGCTGTCCCTGGTCAGAAGCACCTCGTAACCATTTTTCTCTTCCAGGATTTTTTCAATCTTTTTGGCCACATTCAAGACAATATCTTTCTCTTTCAGGCCAAACCCTACTGCTCCGGGGTCTTTGCCACCATGTCCGGGATCTACAACGATTCGTCGGACCCCAAGTCCGAGTTGCTGGGCCAAGGTAAGGTTTTCTACGGCAGGGGATTTCTCCGTAGCGGCTAACCCGGGAACGGTTTTTCTCTTCCGGGGAGTGATAATTTTTTCCGGTCTGATCTCCGGTACTCTTTCTGAAGCAATCTCGCTCGCCGCTGTTTCTATCTTCGCTTCAGCTTCTTCCTCCTTCCCGGCCCGGACAACTAGCGGCTTGATATCTGCTATAATCTGCGGGGCAACCTTTCTTTTCGGAATACGCATAGCTCTGCCCCTTCCCCCGCGAACATCAACAACCACCCGAAACGGATCTTTGAGATTAAAGACCTTATAATCGGCAATAGATTCGGTATCAAGATAGACACGCACTGTTGTCGCATCAAGCTGACTCGTATGGATACGCTTCAGGAGCCCATCCTCGATAGAAACCGGTGAGCGATATTTCAGCGGGATATAACTCTGGTGGAAATCAATAAAGAGGCGCCGAGGCACTCCGTTCTGTTGATCAAGTAAGTTGGCATGATAAACGACCGGTTTCGAGGATTTGATAACCACCCGACTGTAATTATCAGAGGACCAGTATTGAACCGGGAGGACATCAACGGTTCCCGAAATTTTTTTCAGATATTTTTTTGTTGCATCAACCTGCTCTGTTTTTTTTACCTCTCCCTGATCTCTCCCCCCAAGAATTTCCTTTTTCCCCTTCTGTGTTGACTCCACTTTTTTCAACGCGGATAAAACAATCCTTGTTCGGGAAGCTGCTCTGTCTTCCTTTACAGGGGTTGCAGGAGGGGCTTCAGGAGTTTGTTTCTGCTGAACAGGCGGAGCTGTTTTTTGCGAAATCGAGCTGTTCGTATTTTTCACAGCATTCTTTACAGGTGAGGCGGCAGCAACTTTTTTCGCCTTTTCTACTGGGGTTATCGGGGTTGGAGGCTTTGGTGAATTTACTACCGACTTTGCCGACTCAGTCGGCCGTTCGCTTGCCACCGATTTTCGGAGCACGGGAGGGACCACAGACGGGGTAACTTCAAAAGTTTTGGGTTGGGGCGTTGATACCGTTTGAGTAGAAATCGGGACAGATGAGCTGGCTGTCTCTTCCTGATAATCAGGATTATTCTCCAGAACCTCTATCAATTTTTCTAACTGTCCTTTAACCAACCTTTTCTTGCTGCTGGTCGGATAGGAACGCATCAGCTGGTCGTAATACTGAACAGCCTGTTTGAAATTCCCTCTTTCCTCCTGTTCTATTTGGGCTAAGGCGTAGAGCGCATTATCGGCCTTATTCCCCTTTGGGAAAAAAGTAAGGATATCTGTATAAAAAGAAATCGCCTTATCAAGGTCGGCAGTCAGGCCGAAGCGTTCGTACAGCGTGCGATACATACGTGCGATGGTATACAAACACGAGGAAGCCCTTGTGCTTTTCGGATCTATCCGATAGATACGCTGCAATTCATGAATGCCGACCAGCCATTTATCACGCTTTTCGGCAAGAGGGGGGTTGTTCCGCAGCTTATAATAATAATCGCTAGCCTGTTTGTATTGCCACTCCACTGTATTTTGGTAGGTAGAGGACGCCGCCGCACCGGTAGCAGCCGTCGCGATACCGGGAAGCCCTATCAGGAAGAGCAATATCAGCAACCGGAAAAAATGACCGACGCACTGAAAATTATGCGGAGACCGAACAACAAAGAACATACTGACAAAAGTAAACAGAGCGTTTAATGGTCGTGAGGAACGGGATGAATAAGGCAAGGTTATCTTCTGTCTTAATCACGAGAAATGCTTTTTATTGCCACTCAATTTCGACGATAACAAACTTTTTAATTATACTCTATAGCTTCTAATTGGCAAATAAATTGTGAGATATTCGGTCATCGTTGAATCTATATGAAGCTGGTGCGCTTTTAAAAAAACTGATATATTGTTCGCTGTCTTATTCAAAGACGGATAATATTTCTTTCTTCAATTTTCCCTATAGAAGGATTCGGGGCTGCAAGGACAGCATGTAAGAGAGATATAACACAGAACATACAACACATCGAACGTTCTTTTGTACAGACTTCGTCCCCCCTGTCGCCTGGAGGCCTAAAAATGACCGAATTCATCTATCATGATCCATTCCCCTTAGGCGAGGATCACACCCGATACCGCCGCCTTGAAGGATCGGAGCAATATGTGAGCACAGACAGCTTTGCTGGCGCCAAGATGCTCAAGGTGGCCCCAGAGGCCCTCTGTTTACTGGCCCGGACAGCGCTGCATGATGTTTCCTTCTTTCTCCGTCCAGAGCATAATCAACAGGTCGCTGCTATCCTGGATGATCCCGAGGCCTCAGATAATGATCGAGCCGTGGCCTTGGCCATGCTCCGTAATGCCGAGATCGCCGCCAAGGGTGTACTGCCAATCTGCCAGGATACCGGAACCGCTATCGTCATGGCCAAGAAAGGTCAACAGATCTGGACCGATTGTGATGATGCGGAACAGCTCACAGCCGGTATTTTTTCCGCCTATACAGAGGAGAACCTGCGTTATTCGCAAAACTCGGCCCTGAGTATGTACGAGGAGGTGAATACCAAGAATAACCTACCTGCCCAAATTGATCTCTATGCCGTCCCCGGTGCTACCTACCGTTTTCTTTTTATCGCCAAAGGTGGTGGGAGTGCCAATAAGAGCTTTCTCTATCAGGAAACCAGGGCGACCCTTAACCCCGGTGTGCTCAAGGACTTTCTGATCGAAAAAATAAAAACCTTAGGAACCGCAGCCTGCCCGCCCTATCATATTTCCATTGTTATCGGTGGTACCAGTGCTGAAGCCAACCTTAAGGCCGTCAAACTGGCCAGCACTAAATACCTCGACACCCTGCCTGTCACAGGCAATGCCCACGGCCAGGCCTACCGGGACACGGTCCTTGAGCAGAAACTTGTACAAGAGGCTTGGAAGATCGGCATAGGGGCCCAGTTCGGTGGCAAGTATTTTGCCCACGATATTCGAGTAATCCGCCTCCCCCGGCACGGTGCCTCCTGCCCCATCGGCCTCGGTGTATCCTGTTCCGCCGACCGCAACCTCAAGGCAAAGATAGATCGCCAGGGAATATGGGTGGAGGAACTGGATTATAATCCAGGCCGCCTCATTCCCGAAGCCCTACGGCAAAGCAAAGACAAACAGGCCGTGCGTATCGATCTGAACCGGCCAATGCCGGAGATTCTTGCCCGGATTGATCAACTTCCTGTAGCTGCACGTATTCTGCTGAATGGCCCTATTATCGTGGGCAGGGATATCGCCCATGCCAAATGGAAAGAGCTGCTGGACAGCGGTAAGCCGCTGCCTGATTATCTGCAACAGCACCCGGTCTACTATGCAGGTCCGGCCAAAACCCCGCCGGGTATGACTTCAGGATCTTTTGGTCCCACCACTGCCGGGCGTATGGATTCCTATGTGGATATCCTGCAAAAAAATAAGGGCTCCATGATCATGATCGCCAAGGGTAACCGGTCGCAGCAGGTCACGGATGCCTGCCGGGAAAACGGCGGGTTCTACCTGGGATCAATCGGCGGCCCGGCAGCCTTGCTGGCTCAGGAGAGCATCACCAAGGTTGAATGTATTGATTACCCGGAATTGGGCATGGAGGCTGTCTGGAAAATTGAGGTGAAGGATTTCCCGACCTTTCTTCTGATAGACAATAAGGGGAATGATTTTTTTGCCAAATAGGTCGGATGCAGGAATGGCGGCTTGTGCCCCAGCTCCTTTAACTCCTTTTCAACAACGGTATACTATAAGGGATACGTTGTCTTTTAGAGATATCGCTGTTATAGTAGCGACCCATTAAAGACCCTATACGGACAATAAGTATATTGCCTCGAACAACTCAATAGAAAAGAAGGAAAAGAAAAAGATGGCAAACTATATAGAAGGAAACCTGCAAGGGAACGGATGCAAGATCGGGATTATTGTTGCCCGTTTTAACTCTTTTATTTCCGAAAGACTACTGGAAGGAGCTATGGATACCCTGATTCGCTCCGGCGTTAAGGATGAGGATGTTGATGTTGCTCGGGTTCCCGGTGCCTTTGAAATTCCCCTTGCTACCCAGAAGATGGCCAAATCAGGTAAATACGATGCAATTATCTGCATCGGCGTGGTGATTCGAGGAGCTACCCCGCATTTCGATTTTGTTGCCAATGAGGTTGCCAAAGGAAGTGCGCAGGTTATGCTTGATGCCGGTATTCCCGTACTTTTCGGTGTTCTGACTACGGAGACCATTGAGCAGGCCATTGAACGCGCTGGTACCAAGGCAGGCAATAAGGGAGCGGATGTTGCTGTGGCCGCGCTGGAGATGATCAGTCTCATGAAGCAACTGTAGGAGCGACCTGTTGATAATGAACACGTATTTCAAAAAAAACAGCACGACATCTTGTCTGTCGTCGATCGTGGTTTGATATGGGGCTACGAAGAAAATCACGGGAACTGGCTCTGCAATTTTTTTACGGACACGAACTCCAAGAACGTCCCTCTGCTGAAAGCAGCATCCTCGATAACGAGGTAGAAAATTTTTACACCTGCTTTAAAAGCGATCAAAAAGCCCATCCCTATGCGGAACAGTTGATCAACGGCATCTGTGCCCATCAGCAGGAGATTGACAATGCCCTTGCTGGCTGTTCTCATCATTGGCGGGTGGAACGAATGGCCTTGGTTGACCGCAACATCCTTCGCATCGCGGCTTATGAGATGCTGTATATCAAGGATATCCCGGTGACTGTGGCCATCAATGAGGCCTTGGAAATCGCCAAACGCTATGCAGAACCGGAATCGATCAGTTTTATTAACGGGATTCTGGACAACCTGCAAGGTAAGAAAAAGGGTTGATTTTGCGGCTAAACCAAGAAAGGACAGTGTCTCTTTGGAGGACTGTCCTTTTTTATGCAACGCTCTCTGTTTTTTTTCTCTTTGCTCCTGCAATTGCCAGAGAGAAGAGAGGAAGGATAGAGACCGGTCCATTTATCAGGGTATCAGGAGAAATATTAGCCGGTTCAGATATCAGTGCTGTTGCTCTGTTCAGCTCGTTTTTGGTGATCGGTTCGGATGAGGCTGTTGGGATCGACAGTAATGAAAATTATATCCAACTGCTGGGAAAAACAGACAACGGCTATGCAGTCCATAAAAATCTTCTTCTCTTGCAAGGTGATCAAGCGGAAGGAAAGGAACTGGACATCGAAGGCATTGCTGTTGAGGGCGATTATGCCTATATAGTCGGAGCGCATTGTCTCAAGCGACAAAAGGTCAAAAAGGCGAGGAGCCAAGAAAAAAACAGGAAAAAATTTCAAGCCGACAGGCTTGAAGAGGAACGGAATCGAAATTGGCTTTATCGGGTCAGACTCGATAAGGAGGGTAACGAGCTGGAGAGGCAGAGAATCAGCCTGCGAGAGATCATCAGGCAGGATCCTGTCCTGGATCCCTTTAGCCGCATCCCCAGCAAAGAAAACGGTATTGATATTGAGGGAATTGCGGCAAAAGACGGCTGGCTCCATGTCGGTTTTCGCGGACCTGTACTTCGGGAAAACTATGTTCCGGTCATGAAACTCAAATTCGATGATCCTGAAAAGACAAACGAGCTGCTTTATGTCCAACTGGGCGGTCGTGGCATCCGCGATATCACCAAGATATCAGACGGATTTCTCATCCTGGCCGGTCCGGTCGGCGACGGCGAGGACAGCTACCAGTTGTATTCTTGGGACGGCCAGAGCGTTATTCCGGGAAAAGACCTGAAGGATGTGGAACAGGGAAGAATACATCTCCTTGGCGATATCACCTCACCGGAGAAGGGAAAGGCTGAAGGGGTGGCTGTTCTTCGGGAAGAAGAAACCGGGTATCAACTTATTCTTGCCTATGATGGCGCTGAGAATAATGATACGGTGCTGCAATACCTCCGTGTTACCCGCCCCTGATCGTTCTGCTCCTCCCGATATAAACAGCAACGGTTCCTTAGGATTGATATTATAAGGGGTGCTTTTCAGCTGTCAGATAGAACAGATATTCTTTGTGCAGTTCGGTCGTTTTCCCTCTGCCGTTTGCGGCTTCTGAGGCAGATCGCAAGACGTTGGCTTGTCCATAGAGTAGACCATTACTGTAAAAAGGTCTTTTTTCTTTTCCGGCAAAATGCGAATCTGAAGATTTGCTAAAAGTGACTCTTTCCCCAACTCGACAGTCATTTTGTTCAAGAGGTTTGTTCCTACTTTGAATGCTTCATCTGGAGTATTCCCATATCCTGTAAGGCACACCCCTGTGGCATAAACGGAACTGGCGAGAAAAAGGGAGGAGAAGAGAAAGAAAGTCGCTACTGAATGCTGCATATTTATCCTCCGTAGTGGTATGGCCAGATGCTTGATCAAGTTTAAATCATATACTATATAAATAATCATTCTTGAGTTTTTGTCAACTCATTTTCCCTTGTGCCCCAATAAAATAACAGAGACCTAACCCTCTTTCACATTTACCTGATTATCCGCAAAAAATCTTCATCGACAGAATGGAAAAAATCGCTCAATAACGCATACAGATTTTTGATAACATAACCAAGGGGAATTATATGGCGAAGCTAGATTTCATGACGAAAAAAATACTCCTTCTCGCTACGACATTCTGTCTCAGCGGTTGCCTCGGAATGCCCAAATCCGTTACCCCAGTCAACGAGTTTGAACTCAACAGATATCTTGGCAGATGGTACGAAATAGCTCGCCTGGACCACTCTTTTGAGCGCGGCATGGAACAAGTCACTGCCGAGTACTCTTTGCGGGAAGATGGCGGAGTGGCGGTGACCAACCGTGGTTTTTTACCAGCGGAAAATAAATGGAAGGAGGCTACAGGTAAAGCCTTTTTCGTTGAGGAACCAACCACTGGCTACCTGAAGGTCTCCTTCTTCGGCCCCTTTTACGGTTCCTACGTTATCTTTGAGCTGGATAGGGAAAATTATCAATATGCCTTCATTTCTGGCCCGGACAACTCCTACCTCTGGCTACTCGCGCGTACCCCAACAGTGGAGAAAGATCTGCTGGATCATTTTACTGTTCGGGCCAAACAGCTCGGTTTTGCTCCTGAACAACTGATTTATGTACCGCAAAAAGAAAAACAGCAGGCTACGCCTTACACAAAATGAAAAGAGCTTAATTTTACTTTTTTACCACAGGACAGAGATGGACAGAACAAATGAGTATGGTACACTGTTATCAGAAAACCACCCCTATAAACGGCTCAAGGAGAACGCTAGCAGTCAATGCAGAGAAAATTGAAAAAGAAAAAAAACACGATGGAGCTCCTTGCTCCGGCAGGGAGCTTCCCTGCCTTTGAAGCAGCTCTTGAAGCCGGTGCTGATGCGGTGTATGTGGGAGCACCGGGTTTCAATGCCCGTGCCCTGAGCCGGGATTTCTCCTTTGCCGAAATAGGTTCCATGATTCGCCAGGCCCGTAAACAGGGGGTCAAGCTGTACATTGCCATGAACAGTCTAGTGAAGGAATCCGAACTGCCTGCGGCCTTGGAAGCCCTTTCCTGTTTTGAGGCATTGCGCCCTGATGCCCTGATCATTCAGGACCTGGGCCTCCTTTACCTTGCCCGGACCTGGTTTCCAGACCTGCCCCTGCATGCCTCCACCCTGATGTCGGTCCATAATTCCCTTGGAGCAGAAGAGCTGACCAAGCTGGGATTTGAGCGGGTCGTGCTGGCTCGTGAGCTGACCATCGATGAAATGACCACGATTCACCGGAAAACCGGCGCTGAACTGGAGGTTTTTATCCACGGAGCTATGTGCTTCAGTTATTCCGGGCTCTGTCTCTTTTCCAGTATGCACGGAGGGAAATCAAGCCTGCGCGGGCAATGCGTTCAACCCTGTCGCCGCCATTATTCTTGGCGACGCCCCGGCAAACAGACAGCCCCCCCTCCTCACAGCAAGGGAAATCAAAAACAAAAGAGCGGTTCAGCAGCTGGTTATCTTTTTTCTATGAATGATCTTTGCGGAATCGACATGCTCCCTGAAATGCGAGATGCCGGTGTCAGCTGTCTGAAGATCGAAGGGCGATTAAAGAGCGCCCAATACGTGGCCAACACGGTGGCAGCCTATCGAATGGCTCTGGACTCCTTGGATGAGCCAGATGCTGTGCAAGAAAAGATCTTACAGGAAGCCCATAGGCTTCTTGATGAGGCAATGGGCAGAAAACGATCCAGTGGCTATCTGCTCTCGAAAAAGCCGTCCGAGGCAATAACGCCTTCCCAATCCGGCAACAGTGGCAGGATGCTTGGCCGGATCAAAGGAATGCAACAAGAACGAACCCGGGACGGGAAGAACAAATTAACCCTTCAAATCCTCCTCGCTGCCCAAGTGAGCGAAGGAGACCGACTTCGTCTCCATGATGAACAGAGCGGCAATCGCTTCAGCTTTACCCTGCGCTCCTTACACGTCGGGGGACAACACCGAAAAACCGCTCGTGCTGGCCAAAAAGCGCAGTTTTCTCTGGTTGTTGAAAGAAAAGCGCAGGTGCATCGTCATTTCCAGGGTACGCTGTTTAAAGTGGATGTAGGCTCCCGGATTACAGCCGAACGAAGCGGGCATAAACGGAGGGAAAAGCTCTCCACCCATAAGGTGATAGCGGATAAAGGAAAGGTCGAGGATATCCTTGCCCAATTGGCTTGGAAGCGAGGACCGGTTACCCTTAACCTTGCTGGTAAAGGGCAGGGGAAAAGCAAAAGCGGAGGGCGTCGTCCTGGGCAAAAGGAACCGCCTTGGTGGGTAGCTGTGGCAAAGCTCGGAGATCTTCGCCAGCGAATGCCGGTACGGCCAGCCCGTTTTCTGGTCCCGTTCAACCGGGAGAATGTCCGCCAGTCGGATCAACTATCTGATAAGATTCGTAAATATAGCTCCCGGATTCTCTGGTGCCTGCCACCTGTTCTCCACGAAGCAGACTTGGATTGGGCGCAACAGGCGCTCAGAAAACTCAGCGAAAAAGGCTATGCTCGTTTCTCCTTGGGCCATTTTTCACAATACGGGCTGTTTCACCCCCTCATAGAAAGCCTAAAAAATTACAGTCCTGAGTTGTACGGGAATTATACTCTGAACCTGCTTAACTCGGCAGCCCTTCAGGCAGTAGCCCATCTTGGTTATCAGGGGGCACTTTTTTCCCTTGAAAGCGAAGGGGATAACCTTGCCTCTGCCCTCCATCATTATGCACGACAAACGTCGGGGAGGAGAGCAAAAAGAAATGAGGGCAGGGATATACCTCCAAAAATACAGGTGGGTGTCTATGCCTATGGCCGCCCCCCCCTGTTCACGGCCCGTCTGGACAGTACCCATTTTCGTTATCAGCAATCCCTGGTGAGCCCGCAGGAAGAATACTTCACCGTGGAGCACCAGAACGGTTTAACAACAGCCCGGGCTATGCAGCCCTTTTCCCAGCTCCAGCAACGGCAAGAACTGGTCAGTATGGGTGCTGATTTTCTCCTGCTTGACCTGAGCAACGGTGCAATCAGTCGGGAAGCGGCAACACTGAGCAGCCTCTTAAGCCACGGTGAGCCACGGAAAACAGGGAAGGGCAAACAGCCTGCAATCATGCGGGGTAATTTTAACGGTGTTTTGGTGTGAGGAGGATATGGCGGCAGGACCAGTAGCAGTACTTGGCGGTCAGGGCTTGGGGGACAACCTCTTGGAGATGGTCCTGTTGGAAAACGCTCGGCGAGCCGGTTTACAGGTCACTATGTTTTGCAGCCGCATGTGCGAGCTGCATAGCTGGTTTCCTCAGCATCGGATCGCCCCGACGATCCAACCGGAAGCGGTTGACCATGCTCTTGCTGGCTTTCAGCTCATCCTTTTCCCCAAGGCCCCGTGGCCGGGAATCGAGCAGGCTATTGCGGAAAACTGGATAAACTACGGGCGACTGTATCGAAAAAATGCTAACCGAGCCGAAGATATGGCCTATATCAGCGGCCAGATCTTCAAGTTGAGCGAACCCACCCTGCTCAGTGGCATCAGGCCGCCAGCCCCCTTACAGCACCGAAAATATCAGCAACGGATCTGTATTCATCCGACAAGTGCCGAACGCAGCAAGAACTGGTTGCCACAACGCTTTTTGGCCTTAGCGGCGCGTTTACGGACCAAGGGGTTTGAACCGGTGTTTATCATGAGTGCGGCAGAACAGGAGGATTGGCAGCCGATCATTGATGACCGGTTCCCCTTGCATAGCTTTGCAGGCGTGGATCAATGCGCTGCCTTTCTCTATGAGTCTGGTTTTTTTATCGGCAATGATTCCGGTGGCGGCCACCTGGCTTCCTGCCTGGATATTCCCGTCTTGAGTATTCATGGCCGAAAAGGCAAGGCCCGTGTATGGCGACCGGGTTGGGGTCAGGTTGAAGTGGTCACCCCTCTGGTCAACGTGATCGGCGGTTCGCTGCGCCAACATTTCTGGAAGTACTTTCTTTCTGTGGCGACTGTGGAGCGGGTTTTTGAACGCTTAATAAACAGGGTTTACTACAAATAAAAAATATAAATAAGCACTTGAGAGAAAAACGAGATGAAAACATGTCCAAGGTGCAGACAGAAAAGCGATGCTGAACAATGTCCTTCCTGTAACCTTGTCTTTGCGGACTATGAACAGGAAAAGATGAAAAAAACCGGTGAAGTGTATCAGCTGATCAGTGCCGGTGAGCTGCTGAAAGCCAAGGAGCTTGCAGAAAAACTCTCTTCGGAATTTCCGGATAGCAAAATTGATTTTATCCTTTTAATATCTAATATTAATCGTGATATTAATATCGCGGAAAAATATAAGCAGGCCCAAGAACTCTTTGAGCAGGGAGAGCATGAACAGACAGCACTCCTGCTGAGAAATATCAAGGCGTTTGATCCTGGTTTAGAGGAAAAGGTCATTGCCCTGCGCCGGAAGGCAAAGCAAGAAGGAGAATATAGCGGACGCTTCCAAAAGGCTGCTGATCTCTATGAAAAGAGATGGTACGGAAAGGCGAGATCGGCATTCCTCAAGCTCCAAAAAAATCATCCAGATGATGAAAAACTCACCAATTATATTCAAAAAATAGATCGAATCAAAAAAAGTCTGCTTGATGAGGTTATTGAGAGTCTAGGAGAAAACAGCTTTCAGTTGGCGCAGGAACGGTTTAGCAAGTTGGTAGCAATTTTTCCTGATGCAGAGGAGGAGTATGCAGCAATAACAAGGACCCTGAACCATAAAAAAGAAATTAACAGCCAGATCCTTGATGCTGCGGAAGTTGCGCGAAAAAAAGGACGGCTTTTAGAGGCCAAGGTATTGTATACCTTTCTCTACCTGCAGAATCACGAGCTTCATCCCCAATTACGACCCTATATCAGAGAAATCGGGGATAACGCCTTGGTCAGTCTTGCTGAGTGTGCGCAGTATAATCTTCTTGACCTCAACGAAACAGGCCTTGAGGTCAAAGAGGATGGTCTCTTAGAACGGGTGATCACAGAGCGGCAAATCACAGATAAACGATATACCGGTGAAAGATACGTCCCGCTGAGCCCGGTGGATATCTGTACAGAGCCGCTGGCAGACCATCTTTGTGAGCTCGTCAATATCGATGGCTTGGAGATAGTCGACTTTTCCTAAGAAAAACCTCATGAAAATGATTGCAGGTTGCTGGAATCAGACTCGAGCAATCTAGGCTTATTCGACCTGATCGGCAGCGTCTGCCAAATCGCTGCCAAACATATCCATGAAGTCCTTGTCCCTGGTTTCCTTATCTTTGCTCTTCTTCTCGTTGCTGAACTTGTCATTAATCCAGCATCCCTTTTTGACACTACCATTGGCAAAGGTCAATATCCCTTTGCCATTTTTCTTATCATTATCCCAGCCACCGATAAAGATATCGCCGTCAGGATCAATATAACGGCCATACCCATGCCGTTTATTATCCTGCCAGTCTCCCTCGTAGATAGCGCCGTCAGGATAGGTATATTTCCCCTGACCGTTCTGTTCGTTATTGCGCCACTCGCCTTCATATACACCGCCATCTGGAAAGGTGCAGGTTCCCTGTCCGTTCTTCTTATCTATATCCCACTCACCTGTATACACCATACCGTCCGTAAACGAGAGTGTCCCTGTCCCGTGCATGAAACCGTTTTTCCACTCCCCTTCATAGATAGTACCGTCGGTGCAGGTTAAGGTACCCATTCCTTCCATTGCACCGTCCAGCCATTGGCCTGAATAGGAATTACCGGAATTGAATGTGAAGGTTCCCGCTCCATACCGCTTGCCCTCATGGAACTCCCCTTTGTATTGTTCCCCCTCCCGTGAAACATAGATCCCGCGTCCGTGCATCAGATCAGCGCGCCATTCACCGGTGTACTTGCCCCCGTCAGCAGCCGCATAGGTACCGGAGCCATGCTTCTGATCGTTGCGCCACTCACCTATATAAGTATCTCCTTCAACATAGGTGAAGGTGCCGTACCCCTCTTTCCTGTCATCACGCCATTCACCGGCATAGCTATCTCCGTTGGCATAGATATAGGTTCCCTTGCCGTGTCGCATGTCTTCGTGCCATTCTCCCTCGTATCTGTCCTCTTCTCCCTCGTATATGTCCTCTGCTCCCTCGTATATATCCTCTGCTCCCTCGTATATATCCTCTGTTCCCTCGTAGATATCCTCTGTTCCCTCGTAGATGTCCTCTTCTCCCTCGTATCTGTCCTCTTTTTCATATATAAGCGTTCCTTCGCCATGTCGTTTTCCGTTTTTCCAAAAACCGGTATACGAGGCTCCGGAAGGATAGGTATAGGTTCCCCGACCATTGCATTTATCATGCTCCCATTGACCGATATATTTTGTGCCGTCCGGGTGGGTGTACACCCCGTGACCATGGCGCTGATTCTGGTCAAAAGCACCGAAATATTTGCCGCCGTCGGGAAAAAAGACCGTCCCCTGACCCTGCCGTACGTCGTTCTCCCAGCTGCCGGTATATTTTCTCCCGCTCTTTAAGGTCAGCGTTCCCTGCCCATGTTTACGGTTATCCAGCCAAGTTCCCTCATAGACAGAGCCATCAGGGTAGGTCAACGTTCCTTTGCCCTCCCGCTTATTGTTCTGCCACTGCCCCTCATACATGGCGCCGTCAGGCATGGTCAAGGTGCCTTCACCATGCCGTAGGTTATCCTTCCAATCTCCGTAATAGCGGCCAGCCCATTCAATACAGCCCAGGCCGTTTCTCATGCCGTCTTTCCATTCTCCCTCAAAACTGCCGCCGTTCGGGTCTAAATAGGTACCTGCTCCATGTCGTTTATCATCCCGCCATTCGCCTTCATACTGTCCGCCATCAGGGTAAATACACAGCCCGTGCCCGTGTCGTTTGCCGTCTGACAACTCGCCGATATATTCTTCTTTACTTTGATGAATACTTTTTTCTGTCATATCATACGTCCTTTTTTGAGCGGAATAAGGAAAAACAGCACATGGATTCAGATCATCGCAGATTATGAGGAGCCTTTTTGAGCCCGTTGTCGCAGCTCCAGCATGAAAAGCCAGCCGTAATCAGCAGCAGCAGCAACGCTGAATAGAATCGTAGGCCAGAGGACAAAGTCTATCTTATCGCTCCACAACACAGCTGTCAGCAGGAGAAAAAACTGCGCGATTGTTGCCAGCTTACCAGACCAACGAACATCCATTTTATGAAAAGATGCCCATTCTTTGATGGATACGGCGTACACTGCGGTGCCTGCCACCAGCAGATCGCGGGCCAGCAAGAAGGGAATCAGAAGGAGGGAAAACTTCCCGGCTACGGTAATCGTCAACAGGGCGGAGAGAACAAAAGTTTTATCTGCAACTGCATCAAGTATAGCCCCTGTTTTACTTTGAGCGTTCCAACGCCTAGCTATCCAGCCGTCAAGGGCATCACTACCGCCTCCCCCTATGACCAGCCATATCCAGGCAGCCTCCGGGACTACGGGAAAGAGAAAGGACAGAACCAATCGGAAACTCGATAAAATATTTGGTACAAGTTGAATAATCTTTTCCATACAGAACCAGATCTTGTTTGCAGCTAATTTTCCAGGAAAGCACCAATAGCCTCTGGAAACAACGAACTAAATACCGCACTTTGTCTTTCACGAAGCTTCCTGTCAACAAAATCTGCTGCCTTTCAACCTCATTTTCCTCCTTCCTGTTTATCATGAGCACCTATCAAATCCTTCTGACGAAGGCAACCCTCCCGCCGAACCGTCTTTACTCTGAGTATATCCGGCATAGAGTCTTTTGCAAACCTGGTTTATATCTTGTCACCTGGGAAGGTTATCCATTATAACGCATAATAGTTGCGACGGTATGTACCTACTCAACCTAATGAAAATTCATAACAACAAAATAATCTTAAACCGTTGCTCCTGTCAAGACCTGGAGACGAGCTGAGTAGTTATGATTCAAAAGAGTTAATAATTGAACCAAGCGGAACCAGTGCCCGCTCGCGGGCAGCGGCATAATTTGCATTCGTTAGCTAACCGACCTTTCAGCAAAAAATTACGGATTCAAATTCAAGAGTCACGCTTTTTCAACGGAATTTTTACAAAAAAAAACGCCCAGTACTCACACTGAGCACCGGGCGTTGCAACGAGCTTAACTTCCTCGTATCTTACTCTTCTTCGCCTTCCCCCTCTTTAACCGGGGCAGCAGCATCCTCTTCGGGAGCAGGTAATGCCATCTCATCGATATCTTCCACAGCTTCAGAAGCAGCTGCCTGGGTTTTGAAGGCTTCAATCAGCTTCCCAAGATCTCCAAGGGCCTGTATATCAACACCTGCAAGCTCCATCGGCGCACAACGCTGATCCGTCTTTTGCAGGGCAACGATCATGTCCCGAGTAA
Organism: uncultured Candidatus Electrothrix sp.; assembly: GCA_965603655.1. Taxonomy (GTDB): domain Bacteria; phylum Desulfobacterota; class Desulfobulbia; order Desulfobulbales; family Desulfobulbaceae; genus Electrothrix. The sequence goes on from CBFDDU010000017.1 coordinate 19,509, forward strand.
TGGGAATCGGCGCACAACCGTGACCTGTCTCACAGACCATATCCCATTTCGGCTCTGCCTGGGCATGACAGGAAAGGCAATCCTGACCAAAGGCTGTCTTCACCTCTTCCCCGCCACGACTTGCTATCTTGGTCCCTTCTGCAGAGACAGCAAGGGTAAAAAATTCCCAATCATTGGTCGCCGCATTAAAACCCGCCTCTCGCTTGACCATAGCCTCACCTGGAACAATCTGAACAACTGTTCCCGGAGGATAAACCCCGCCTTCCTCAGAGTTAGCCACAGCAATGGTTGCGTCGATATTGCCCAACAGATTTCCGACGTACATTCCACGCACCGGTTGCATATCACGGATACAACCGAAATCTTTGTCTGTTATCTCCACTGTTTTTTCAGCGGCATCGGAATCATCAACAAGCACTTCTTCCTGAGGTGCTGCTGCTTCACTAGCTTCCTTGACCTCAGGCGCTGCTACAGAAACCACCGGTCCCTGGGCCTCCGACTGCTCGTCACTTGGCTGCTTACAAGCGGATAGCGACAAAAGTAATGACAGACTACTGAACAAAACAACTGTTTTGGTAATACGCATGTGGGTCTTCCTCTCAGGTTATAGTAAACGCATTATCCTTCTTATGGATAATGCATTGTATAAGGTGGAAGTTTCGTCTGTCAATCCTTTGATTCAAAAAATTAAACCAGATCACATTTTTTTAACCGTGTAGCTTTTCCGCCAACCCGGAAAAACGCTGTGTTTTTCGTGAGACCGTTGTTACTACTCTTTCCGAAGATGCGCAGAGAATGAGCCTACTGCGGGCCCGGGTAATACCGGTGTAGAGAAGCTCCTGACTGAGTACCCGGCTGTCCTCCTCGGGCAGGAGAAGCAGGATCTGATCAAACTCCGATCCCTGGGCCTTATGAATCGTAATGGCATAGGCAGTCTGATGCTCAGGTAAACGCGCAGGGCTGATTGAAGAAAGGGTGTTGTCTGGTCGTCGGAACCAGGCCCGTAAACGCCCCTTTTCATCCTGCCAAAGGATGCCGGTATCTCCGTTAAAGAGCTCCATCTCGTACTGATTGCGGAGAATAATGATCGGTCTTCCTTGATACCATTCCGTGTTTTGCGGAGATATCAGACCGGCTCGCCGCAGGACCTGGGTCACCAAGGTATTGATGCCTTCAACTCCGTCCGGCCCCCTGCGCAGGGCGCAGAGAAAACGAAACTCTTCCAGAGCGGCAAAGGCCTGTTCCGGCGAAGAGGCCGTCAGCATGGGCTGAAATCCCTTTCTGATCCTCCCCTCAAGCCATAGCTCCCGCTTCGTTCCAGTGTACTGCACTCTCTCCACATCAGCAAAATTTTCTGCCATCGCCCTGTTCACCTGCTCCACGGAACCGCTTTTCACTGCGGCAGCAAGGCATCCTATGCCGCTGTTATCTTGAAAACGATAACTGGTACGCAGGAGGACCAAGGAGTCTGCCAGGGTAGGATCGGATGCTTCACCGGATGAGGAGGAGGACAAGTGGGCAACTCCGGTCAGCTGCTCCAATGCTCCGCAGAGCTGCGGCGACCAACCAAGTTCATCGTTGCCGCAGAGATCGGCAAACAGGCTGCCTGCTTCCACCGAGGCCAGCTGATTGCGATCCCCGAGCAGGATAATGCGCGTCTTCTCCGGCAGGGCCTCCAAAATACTGACCATCATCTCCACATCAATCATGGAGGCCTCGTCCAGGATCAGCAAATCCAGGTACAACGGATTATCTCTGTTAAAACGAAAAGCCGTTGCACCGGGGCGGGAACCGAGCAGCCGATGCAGGGTCTGGGCCTGTTCTGGGATATCGTGACGGAGGTCTTTTGGCAAAGAGCGCTTGGCCTTGCGGATGGATTCTTCCAGACGGGCTGCGGCCTTACCGGTAGGAGCGGCCAAGGCGACCCTGAGGGGCTTTTTTCTCTGCCCCCTCTGTTCATCCTGCTGCCGGGTATGAAGAGCCTGAATCGCGGCCAGGATACGGGCTACGGTATGGGTTTTTCCGGTTCCGGGTCCGCCGGAGATAATCACCAGAGGCTTGAGCAGGGCCAGGGCAGCGGCCAGCTGCTGATAATTAACAGCACCCTCTTTTGCCTGAGGAAAAAGTCGCCTCAACAGCTGGGAAGCAACCTGGTGATCAAGGTCGAGAGCTGTAGCCGCCCGTCGCCGCAAGGCTGTGGCGATGAACTCTTCGTAGCAGGAAAACCGGTGGAGATAGAGACGATTCTTCGCATCAAGAATCAGGGGAGCGACCTGGCCGGGATGCCCGACAACGGAGGTGGCGAGCAGCTCTTCCCGCCACTCTTCTGGGCCGGGACAATTGTCCTCCACCATTTCCGCCAGAGCTGGCTGCTCAGGTGCCTCGCCCAGAGGATAACAGACATGTCCGTTGCCCACTGCGGCACTGGCCAAGGTTGCGGCCAGCAGCAGGGAGGGGTACTCTGATCGGCTGCCCGTGCTCTCGCTCTTCTTGCAGGTCTGCCCATCTCTGTCCACGGCCTGCTTTTCCAAAAAAAGGCCGAGGTGGAGATCCAGGAGCCGTATTTCTCCCTGGTCACAGGCCTGTTGGAGCTGCTTATGCATCAAGATGTTTTCCTTTCCATCACATCATCAAGCAGTCTTCTTTAAACGCCTCTGCTCCGACAATTAATTTCACCGTACTGAATGATCCCATGATAGCACCGATGATTCCGGGAGCCAATACATTTTGACCGGCAAGATACAGGCCTTTAACAGCAGTGCGGTTCAGCAAGGCAGCAGACAGCATCTGACTGGAAGAGCGCTGGACCCCGTAAGCACTCCCGCCGGGACTATTAACCCAATCCCGTATGGTCAGGGGAGTGTAGGTATCAAGGATTTTGGCTCCTTTAAAAGGACCGAATAAGGTCTCAGCCTCTTTAAGTAACTGCGAAGCATGCTGCTCTTTTACAGCGCTATACTCTTTCCCGCGCCGACCGGTGCTGGCCCCCCCCCAGGGTGCCCATAGTTCATCCTTGCCTGAAGTCAGGATTGAAAGGAGATTAGCACCTTCTTTTTCCGTTTTACGGATTTGATAATACTTCAGATCCGGAACATTCCCCTCCTGATCTGTGTCGATATTAAAGATATTATAGGGGATCTCCGGATGGCTCTCCGCATCAACACGAACATGAGCTGCAAAAATCCCGTGGGTATCGTGCAGATTGCTGATTCGTTGTCGGTAGGATGGTTTCACAGCGCCCTCAGGCAACATCTGCAAAACCACTTTCGGATGTACGGCACCGATCACCGTTTCAGCCGGGAGATACTCCCCGGATTGCAAGCGCACGCCTTTGACGACTCGCTCTTCAACCTCCAGCCCGCTGACCTCGGCTTGGGTTATAATCTTTCCACCCAATTCCAGGAAACGACGACTGAAGGCATCAGCCATATCCGAACCGCTGCAATCCAGCCTCCACGAGGACGAGAGGTAGGAGGCCAAGGCCATATTATGATAATAGGCCGGACAATCCTCCAAGGGGACGCCGATCCAGCAGGAAGGCACGGCCAAGACACTGCGAAGCCGTGGAGAGCAGTTCAGTTGATTGAGGATTTCACCAAAGGAGTCCGCCTGATCAAGCAGGGAAAAATTATTTTCCATCCCATAGAGAAAATCCAGGCGGTGCAACTGCTCACTCGCCTTGCGCAAATGGGAAAGGATTTCGGCGATTGCCTCTCGTTCCAGAGGAAAGGCCCGATTGAGATTTTCCGCAAAGGCGGTCATTCCCTGCGGTACATCAAAGATTGTCGGTTGTACAGGCTGACTGCCGGAAGCATCAAAGATATAACGATCAATGATGCCACCCTCCCCCATCCTGGTGACCGGAATATCCTCTGTAACGCCCAAATAATCAAAGAATTTCCGCAGAGCTTGTCCCTTATCAAGAGAGCCCAGATAATGCACCCCGACTTCGCATTCAATGCCGTCACGGGGATAGCTGCGCATTAATCCGCCAGCCTGAGCATTCTTCTCCAGCACGGTGACCTCGAACCCCAGCTTTGCCATAATAATTGCCGTACTGAGGCCGCCGATACCGGAGCCGATGATGAGTATTTTTTTATTACGGTGCATTGACATGGTTGCCTCAAAAAACCAGTGAACTGAGAAAACTAACGTATCAAATACTCCCAGAGAGGCCCTGTATACCCTCTGGCATGCATTTTACTAACCGTCTCTGCGGCCTGGGAGCCTCCAGAGCCGACGATCCAGTTGATCCGGTTTCCGGCCCTTTCTGTGACCATGCCGTCGATCTGCTCCCGGCTGATCTGGTCAGGTTCATAAAAAACCGGCTCCAGCAGGTCGGTTGCCTCAGTGATCTTACCCTCTTCCAGGGCAATGTCGTACAGGCCGGTGCCGGGATAGATTCTGATGCCGACAAAATAGAAGGTAACGGTCTTATTAAGCCGTTCACGATTCTCCAAGCTCTCGCTGACCGTGTCGGTCGACTCCCCAGGTCCTCCCACAAGAAAATAATGGGCCGTATGCAAACCTGCATCAAGGGCCTGCTGATGGGCAGTAAAAACCTCCTGCACCCGGAAGGGTTTTCTATAATTCTTCAGCATGGTATCGGACAGGGATTCTGTACCGAATTCCACATGGACAAGCCCGGCATCGGCCATGACCGTAAAATAGTCCAAAGGTAGCTTGACCGGGGCAAAGAAGCCGCCCCAGGGGATTGTCAGCCCGGCCTTTTGAAAGGCCTTGGCGACAGCAAGGCTGTGGTCAATATCCGAGTTAAAGGCTGAATCGGTGAGAAAGAGATATTTTGCTCCGGCCGCTTCCAGTTCCAATGCGGTTTTCGCCACCTGTTGGGGATCAATCAGGCGATGTTGTTTTCCCTCAATATGGGGGTACGGGCAGTACACGCAGCGGAAGGAACAGCCTCGTTTCGTCTGGAGATTGAGCATGCCGCCGTGCTCAAGATAAAAACGATGATGCCCAGCCTCTTGCTGGAAGGTGCGATATTGCTGGCCTTGCCAAGGAGGGGCTTTCTGGATCAGATCAGCCGAGACAGTTGACGTGCAGGAGAAAGCCGCAAGTACTCCGGGAATCTTGGTCGGGTCCTGCTTCTTGTCCAAGGCTTCCAAAAACAAACCAAAGCGCTCGCCCTCTCCGACAAGGCCGTAATCCGCGCCAAGGGCGGGCAGAATTTTTTCCGGCATGATATTGAAGCCGCTGCCGCCGCAAACCAAGATCGCCTGGGTACGGGAACGCAACCAAGAGACCAGCTCTTTATAGACATTGATAAAGCAGAGTGGATCTCCGGCCTCAGTATTGTCAATATTCCGACAGGAAATACCTATTACTTCAGGTTGATACTCGGAAAGCAGCTCTCCCAATGCCTCACGGGAAAGGACATTGCAATCCGCAATACGAACGGCATGGTGCGCCGGGATCAAGCTTGCCACGTAATCAAGCCCGATGGGGTACACCGGGTAGGGCACGGTCAAGGTATTGGGGGAGATCAGTAATACCCTCATAGTCGTTCAAACTCCATTGCCGTGATGTATTCTCCTAATCCCAAGACAAGGATTGCATTCTTCTGTTCATTCTTCTGTTCATTATTGGGATCCTCCAAGAGGATATCCTCTGTTTTTGTCAAGGTGCCGGGAATACGTCCTGCTGCCATGAAAGAGACGGCAAGGGTCGCAGCCACAGCCGAGGCCGAAGCAAACTCACCGACCTGCTTGCGATAACGAAGGATCGGGGCAGCGAGAGAGGCCTGTTCCATAAACCGAGCAAGCTGTTCTTCCCCTTCTTTTTCCATGGCTGCCGGGATACCGGCCAAAACAAGGGCATAACGGCTCAAATCTCGGGATTCATGACAAAGCGTCTTGATCAATGCCTTGATCGGATCATCTCCCCTGCTGCTCTGATAAAAGGGAAGACGTAGGCTACAGATAGCCCCTTCCATACTCCGATTCACCAACAGGGCCCCACCGCCGTCAGCAAGATCAGCTGGAGAGGCTCCAAGGGGAATCGAAGCATCAAAGAGTGGTGAGAATTCAGGATGGCCCTCATCAGCACCAAGGATGAGGGCAGGCATCGAATCATCAAGCTGGAGCTGGGCTGCCAACAGGGCCTGCTCAAAGGAGTAATCGCCCCCGCTGGTGGTGATATTAGGACCGGTCGCCCCGAAGAGAATCGCTGCCTGGCTGGCCGGGCTATTATGGACGGACCCGACAAAATCCGTGGGACTGGGGAATTGCTCTTGCGATTCCCGCAGCCGGGTCAAAAAATCATAGGTGTCAGAAAGTGCTCCCCAACCGGTGCCCATAAAGACGGCTGCTGGTTTCTCCAGCTCGCCCCCTTCATTATTCTGAACAGCCTGAACCGCTTCCTGGGCCAAGGACAAGGTCATCCTCGGTAACCGCTTTAAACGGCGGATCAGACGGGGCGGGAGGTTCTTAGCAATGACCTCCTGTTCTGCGCAACCGGCAACGGATTCCCCGTTGTGCAGGCATTCAAGGGTAGCAGCCAGATCACCGGCCCCGGTCAGGCAGGAGCAGCCATGAACCGCCAGCACCTCACCTGCTTGGCCATGCTCTTTTTCCGGTAGCTCAGGCGCTCCGATAACCACAGAGGCATTATTGCCGCCGAATCCGAAGGAATTGGAGAGCACCGCCTTAGTCGGCTGTTCAAGGGGTTCGGTCAAGGGGGCCAAGCCCAAAGCGGAATCTGCTTGGCGAAGGCTGGTATTGGCGGGCAGCAAGCCCTGTGTAACATTGATTACCGAAACAACAGCCTCAATGGCACCGGCAGCAGCCAGCGAATGGCCGGATGCACCCTTTATCGAGGAAAGCTGGGGTACTGTGCTGAACAGCCTGCGCACCGCCTTGGATTCCGCCAGATCATTATCCGGCGTGCCGGTGCCGTGCAGATTAATATAGTCGATATCATCAGGAGTCAACCCGGCATCGGCCAAAGCAGCCTCCATTGCGGCAAAGGCTCCCCTGCCCTCGGGATGCGGAGCCGCAGGATGATAGGCATCACAGGAAAGGCCAGCACCGAGCAATCGTGCCCGGCAATGCCTGGGCTTAACAGTGGAGAGCAGGAGCATAGCTGCACCTTCGGCAACAGCCATGCCTTGCCGATCCTGATCAAAGGGTTTGCAGCCGTTCCTATCAACCAATTGCAGAGAATGAAAACCGAAATAGGTGAGACGACAGAGCGAATCCACCCCGCCCGCCAGCACGGTTTCCGCCTGACCGCTGCGAAGCATACGCAGGGCCAGAGCCAGGGCCACGGCCCCGGAAGCGCAGGCTGTGGAGACGGTCAGGACCGGACCTGTGCACTTGCATGCCTCAGCAATGCAGGCGGCAATAGTATGCAAACCGTGATACCGGAAACGCGATTTTTCCGGTTTTTCCTTCACCTGTTCGTACAGCAACTCTTCTGTGGTGAGGATACCACCGGTGGTGGTGCCGAGAATGACGGCATCTGGAGTGACCTCTAAAGAGGAGCCTGACGCCAAGCCCTCCTTACCACCCTTATTATGAAGAGCCTGCTTGGCTGCTGCAAGAGCCAAACGGTGGCTTCTCGGCAGAGAGAGTGTGCTATCTCCCCTATCTTCAAGCAGGGGGGCCTGCCCCACCGGCAGAGGGTTTCCCTGGACCAGGGGAAAGAGGTCCAACGGGCGAATCGCTGTGTCCCCTTTCCGTAGTTTTGCTTCCGTCGATGCGCAATCGGCACCGAGCGGGCTGATGATCCCGGTGCCGCAGATATATACCGGCCTAACTGTCAAGAGGATGTTCCCTGCGCATTTTCTTGAATATACTCTACAAGGGAGGCAAGAGAGGCAAAGACCTTCTGGCCGACTTCCTGGTTATTAATAATGATCCCGTAGTCTTTCTCGACCATAACCACCATTTCCAAAACATCTATGGAGTCGATGCCGAGTTCTCCGCCGACCAATTGGGCCTGCTCGTCAAAATCTTCCGGCTCTAGGTCGCTAAGATTCAAGATATCAATAAGTTTTCTTTTCAGTTCTTCTGTCAATTCCTGCATAATTTTTTGATTGGCTGGTTGATTACAATGAAAAAAGGGTATCGGCTCAAACAAATATATAGGGGTGACCCAAAAAAGTCATCTTATTTACCGGGATCTTTTTCAGATCACCAGATCGTCAGCAGAAATTTTCAAGGAGCGCCATCTGCCCGTTGCAAAGAGGAAAGAGAAATTTTTCTGGTAGTCTCAACACTAACCAGTTAAACTGGCAAAAAATGAGCTCGGAGGAGTCTCAAATGGCAATGCGGATCTTGCCGTAAAGGTCCATCCTGCATTCACGCTTGCTGGCATCCTCCTATATCGACGCCCATGCCTTGAAATTAAAAAACAACAAACAATATAAATAGTTACCCCCTGTTGCTAAATGTTCTTTCCTCAGAGAGAATGCCGTGTTACTCTCGCGGCATGAAAATATACACTCAATTTCGTTATTCCCATTGTCAGGCCGCAAAATAAAACCGTTCAAAAACAATACAATCGTTTTCATTCTTTCCTTCCTGCTTGCAGCTGTATTTTTCCCACATTGGGACCCATCTCCAGAAAAAAGCATAGGGAGAGCTGTTCAATTTATCCCTGCTGTATACGGGGCAGAACTTGGGGAAAAACTTCCTGTGGAAAGAAGCCTATGGTCCTTTCCACTCCGTTATTGGATTACAGATAAAACCATATCGCCTAGGAAATCAAAACCTTCTCCAGAAGGATACCAGCACAACAAAAATACCTCTTCCGCTGCGATAAAACAAAAAATCGTCCGGGAAACTTCCCTGATGCAACAGAGTAGCATGTCGAAAATTTCGACATGCGGTCGCCCTTGGAAAAGCCCCCTTACCGAGATTCAAGGGCGAATACGCAATGTTGAATACAGAGCTCAACCCTTGACAGGACGAAGGGGCCTGCATCTTGATATAGAAACCGGCTGGCAGGTAGAGACGGTCATCCATGTCTATCCAGAACGATTAACTGCCAACTGTCCGTCTGTCTTCTACTTTCGCGTGGGAGATACGGTGACTGTTACCGGCTCTGAATTCTTTACCGGCAGGGGGGGGCAGCAGAATATCTGTGCAGCAACAATTACGCAGGAGGAGAAAGTGTTAGATCTCCGGGATCCAGTGACCGGAGACCTTGAACGTCAGTTATGCTGCCAGGAAATATGCGAAAAAAATTGTACAGGACTCCCTCCTATGTGCGATCGGATGTGTATGGGCAATTGCCAAAACAAACGGCTGAAGGCGGTGTTTCAAAACCTTCCTTTCATCCCTTCCGGTGACAAAAAGTATACGACAGCGACCTTTGGTCGCTAAAACGAACATCATAACGATTATTTTTAGGAAGCATCTTTAGGAGGCTTCGGGGCTCATCCCCCTTTATTTATTTTATATGAAAGTTCCGGTGACTCCTCGGAGTCGCCCGACAATTTTCATGTTTTGTTGTCCCTCCCCAGAGGGGAGGGATGGGTGTTTACAATATCTTGTAGAAAATACTTTCATATTCCTCCTCCCTTGTTTTGGGAGGAAGAATTCATTCTACAGTTACCAATAATATTTTAATGAGAAACAGAGAGAGCTATGGGGTTTCAATGCGGCATTGTCGGCCTGCCCAATGTGGGAAAATCAACCATCTTTAATGCGTTAACAGCAGCTGCTATTGAAGCGGAAAATTATCCTTTTTGCACAATTGAGCCCAATGTAGGCGTGGTGCCGGTGCCGGATAAGCGCCTTGATATATTAGCGGATCTGGCCAAGACCCGCAGTAAGGTTCCCACTCCAATGGAGTTTGTCGATATTGCCGGGCTAGTCAAAGGTGCCTGTCAGGGCGAGGGTCTGGGCAATCAGTTCCTCGGCCATATCCGCCAAGTGGATGCCATTCTTCATGTGGTTCGTTGCTTTGAGGACGATAATATTGTCCATGTGGACGGCTCGGTTGACCCCATCCGGGACTTGGAAGTCATCACTATGGAATTGGTCATGGCCGACCTGGATACTGTAAGCAAGCGGCACAAGAAGGCAGCAAGCCAGGCAAAATCGGGAGATAAAAAATTTATAGCTGAGGCTGCTTTTCTGGAACAGCTGCAAGGCGTTCTTGATGAGGGCAAACCGGCCAGAAACTTGGAGCCGGAAACAGATCAGCAACGGGAGTTGATGCGTGATCTCTGCCTGCTGACCACCAAACCGGTCCTCTATGTGGCCAATGTCAGCGATGAAGATATCGCCGATGGTAATGATTTTGTCGATCGACTCAAGGAGGTTGCCGAGAAGGAAGGTGCTTCTGTCGTGACCATTGCCGGGGCCATTGAGCAGGAACTCAGCCTGCTGGATGCGGAGGAGCAACAGGAGTTCCTTGCCGATATGGGCATGGAAG
>CBFDDU010000018.1:0-29832 GCA_965603655.1 uncultured Candidatus Electrothrix sp.
TGCTATCATTGACGGAACCGGGCTATCTGCCAGTCAATCCTTAGTACATTTCTCCAAAGGGGCAACCTTGGGAACCTGGGTGGACGGTTTCACCATCCAGAATATGCCCACTGTGGATCAGATAGTCTGCGGCCATGCTCAAACCATCCAAAGTCAAGGTTCTTCTCCGCTCTTCATTGATAACATCGTCCAGCACAACGGCTCTGCGGGCTTCGGAGCATCGGCTGTGTTTGCCATCAACAGCGACGGCGTGTCGGTTGAAGATGATATCTGCCAGAATGATGATTTTCGCTATGAGAATGTCGCACACAATGCCCATCCTGCCCTGATCAATAATATCATCGGCTCGAATGACGGCCCCAACCTGAGCGACGACTACTACGCCTACAGCATTGTTTACCGTAATGAATCCTTTAAAAGCGGGTACTTTGGTGATGACCTGCCGGAGCCCCTGTATAATGCTCCGGGTATCAGGGCACAGCACGGCGCGCATCCCTATATTTACAACAACGCGGTCTATGACTCGTCTGGAGCTGGCATTGATGCCCGACGCGGTGTGAATGAACTTGTCTGGGAAAACGGCATTGATCGCCCGACCCGGCCCGTTGTCATCGACAACTACGTGCTGAACTCAGGAACATCAACCCTTCAGGAGAGCAGAGCAGGCATCGGGGCCCTGAATACTGGAGGACATGATCCCTACTCCGGCCAAGATCTGTATCAGATCATAGACGGTAATTTTATCCACACTGCGGCCCAAGGAGCTATCGGCTGCCTCTATAATGGCGATGAAGACGGAGGAACAACCACGGTTCCGCAGAGCAGTGTCGGTTCTGTCGCTATCAGCAACAACACCGGAACAAAAGCAGGTACTGCGGGCATAGAGATACACGGGTGTGCAAATGTCATTGAAATTGCCCATAACGAAATGACTGAAAATAGCAAAGCCGGGATCGGTATCGCCTTTGATGCCGAAGTCGTCGATATTACCAAAAACTCGCTGCATGTAAACGGCATGGCTGGCATCGGCATGAAAGATGGTGCTCAGGTTGCAGCTATCAGGAATAACTCCCTGCTCAGGAATGGAGAAGCAGGAATCGGTCATAACGGATCTGTCAAACGAGTCGTGGTGGGTGAGGAAGTGGGTAATACCATCGAATATAATGGAGCTGCCGGGATAGGTATAGTTCATTCCGATGTTGGCACGATCTCCATGAACACCATCCGCTATAATGTTGATCCAGGGATCACTGTGATCACTGATTCACATGTCGGCCTTATTGAAGGCAGCGCCTCCACGGAAGGGCCGGAACGCCTCATGGATAACGGCAGAGGCGACCTGCACGGCACCAGTAGCTATACCACCGGTCTTGCTATCCAAGGTGAAGGATCAACAGCCAACATTTCCAACCTTATTGTTGAAGGAAGCGGCAGGGTTAATGTTGAAATAGGCGCTGGCACCATCGTCTCCATGGATGGAAGCATTATCAGAAGTAATTATAAAGCTGGTCCCAATGTCCATGTCGCGGGTGAAGCAGCAATCAACAATTGTCTACTGGATGACGGAGCAGGGCCAGGTCTGGTTGCTGCCGGTGGAGATGCTGTCCTCTCTCTAAAAAACACAACAGTGAGTAACAGTGGCCTCGTCGGAGTAAAACTACAAAGAGTCACTGTTACTTCTTTTCAAGGGAACACGGTTTCAGGGAGCAGAACCGCAGGCATCGCAATAGGCTCTCTTTCAAGCCCCCTGCATATTGAGAATTCTTCGATCACTAAAAGCGGTACCCCAGGGATAGTGCTTTCAGACGCCGGTTTTCTGGTAACCGTCTCAGATTCCGATATTAGCAATAACGGCATAGGCGGATTCAAGATGGGAAACAGTAGTATTGCTATCCAGAATTCTACCATTCACAATTATAAGGGAGGGATTATGCTGCACGACACAGTTGAACACACTTCAACTGTGAGTCTTGACAACTGTGATCTTGATCACCCCGAATCTTCCGTGCGCGTGTTTGGTGCAGGCTCGTTAAGTATCACGAACAGTTCCTTACACTTCGTGGAAGTTAAGGATACAGAATCAGTTTCTATTAAAGGCAGTACAAATGACACCTGGAACATTGGTATTGGTATCGCGAACGTCGGTTGGGCAGATATTATCGGTAATGATCTGGGAGCAAGGTGGCCTGTAAGTATGGTTAACTCCTCCGGCAACGTCATCAATAATGTAAATGCGTTAAGCAGTGACGGCTATATTTTTACAAATTCCACCGTTAATTTTTCCCACAATACAATCTACGGTGGCGATAGCGTTCAGGTACCAGGTAATCCTGAGGATGGCAATCTCTATGGCTTTAAGGCTCAGGACGGATCTACTGTCTATGCCTATAATAACATCATCACCGGAGCCATGTTTTGTGTCGCAAGCACCTTTGATTCTCTAGTTCATCTCGATAACAATCTCTTTTGGGGATGCAAAAAAACTTTTTCTGGCGAGTCAAGTTCGTTCAATATCGGGGCCAACAATAAGCTCAATATTGATCCTCAACTGGTTGATCCCTTAAACGGCGATTATCACTTATCAGCTACGTCTCCATGTATTGACGCAGGCGACAGTGAAATTGATGTGAACATTGATATGGACGGTGATTCTCGACCGCAGGGAGCAGGTAGTGATATAGGAGCGGATGAGGCGATGTAACGAGGCTATGTAATCCCGGCAAGCGGCGGCAACAAGGTATTCATACCGATTGCTACACTGGTAAATCTTGCTAAAAAATAGCTCCCTGCTCTGCGTATTCTTTTCTCGCGCTGAAAACTTACGATTCATTGTGAGGGCAGGGAGTAAGGTTAGATAACGTGGAATGCCCGCCGAACAGCGGGCATGTTGCTTTAACTTACTTTCGTATCAAGCAAAGGATCAGGCAAAGCAAAGCCCACAATCAGGGCAAGAAGCTTCGGTCGTCGAAAAACTGTAGCCGCAAGCCGGGCAAGTTGCCTGCTCCGCTGCTGTATCAATGACAGCCCCGGCTGTGGACAAATCATGGTCCTCCAATCCTGTTGAGCGGACATGATCGCGCTCAAGAATTGCCACGACATCCTGTAGATCGCTCTTTCTTATCTGGACAAACAAATTGGTCCCGCAACTTCCCTGACCGCAGTTGCTGTCTTCACTCACAGCTATTGAGGGAATTCCTGCCCGTTTGAGCATGGACTGAAAATCTTTCATCTGGACAAGGGGGCCTTTTCTGATACTCACCAGCTCATCATCCGGGCTAATCACCATGTTACGCCCTGCCTGTTCCCGCGCCGGATTTTGCTGGGCCTCCAGCATTTTTTTTCCGCTGACCAAGGGGATATTACAAGCGGCACAGGTTGTGATTTCCGCTCGATATTCATCCATGCAATCGGGGCAATATTGCAGCTCCGCTTCAATGCTTTGTTTCATGGCTTACCCGTCATCCCTTATCAGTCATAAAACGATCTGCAACAACAGGTGACTCTGTCATCAGCTCGTGGGCCACGACCCTATCTTTGCTCTGACGATCCCCCTCAAGCGCAGTGCTATTTCCACCAAGCCAAGCAAACAGAACCAAAAAGGTCACACCAAGCACGTACACAGCCAGCATCAGATAACCGGGATCCAGGGCTGCATGCAATTCACTGCTGTTCTGTTTTTCTTTCATCATCAATATGTTCTCCTTTGGTTGCAGACCAATTCTCTCTTCTTTAATTGTTATTATGCACCAAGACCATGACGGAGTCCCTGATCAATAATGACTTACCCTCGAGAAATAATGACAAATTATGACTAAAAAATTTGTACCGAATAATAACTCAATATAGCAAACAAAAATACAGATCTACATTCTGTCCGCCAGAACAACATAGCGCTGATCGGCATCTGAACTCAGAGCCTGAAAAGGATAACAGGTGACCAAGGCCAGCTGCGAAGTCACTTCCGCATCCAGATAAAGCTCCGTGGCCCGACGTATTGCCGTCGCATTAACCCGATATTGCCACTGCCTTCCCTGCCTGTCCTCCAAGGTAAAAACATCTCCTACCTGTACCCTGCGAAGAAAACTGAAATGGGTATCCCGGTGGGCTGCCAGAATACAGGAACCCGGCTGGCCTGGCCTGCCCCCTGCCTCCAGCATCCCCGGTCCAAAAGCAAGAGCCTGACCAGACTGCCCTGCCAGTACAATAAGATCCTGGTTATATTTTTCTGTGCGCAGCCTTGCCACCGGCCAGGTATCAGCCCAGGGCCAAGGCTTAACCGACTCTCCCCGGCTCAGACTCTGCACCCAGGCCCGTTGCAAAAGCACTTGAGCCAAAAGGGCCTTACCGTGTATCCACAGCCCGTTACCGAAACAGAGCATCCCGATGATTGCAGGAAAAAGGATAATTTTCCATGACCAATTTATCTTCATTGTCTCCTCCATTGCATCCAGACAAGCAGGGCAGATAACGACAACAAGCAGAGACCGATACATAAAAGCAGAGATGCCGAGGTAGCAGTGTTCGCTCCTCCGGCAAAAACCGTGTTATGCTCCCAACCGGCTGGTAGATTGGTTTTCACCTTCTGCTTCCGTAACGACGCATTTGGATCGTCGGAGCCGTCGGGATCACCGGGCCGTGAGATCTTTTCTTCCACCGCCACCAAGCTGGTATAACGACTGACAAGATGATTGGTCAACGCCAGTTCTGTCACGTCCTGCTCCACCTGTTGTGCATCCGCCCCGGAGGCAAGACTGTCCATCAGAATTTTGATCTTCTTTCGTGCCCAGAGCACGGCAATTCCCGGTCTCTCGGCAAAGGCGGTGGTATCGATTGCTGCCCGCCAGGGTTTCAACCCACCCTGCATCCCGGAAAGAAGCAGTTTATCCGGCCTCCCCTGCCCCTTCATGACCACGGTCAAGGGCTCTCCCTGATAAAGATCCGGGAGCGGAGCGGGAAGAATTTCAAAGCCATCAGCACCGGCCAGCTGAAGATTGGTAACAGCAGGCTGCTCAAGCATGGTAAACAGGCTCGTCATCTTTTCCTGCACCTCTTCTAACTTGCCGATAAAGGTATAGCTGCCCCTGCCCAGCGTTGCCGCCCTGGTCATGAAATAACTGTTCGGGGCCGAGCCGATCCCGACGGTGAACAAACGGGAATCTCCGAGCTGATTATTGATCAATGCGAACAACTCTTCTTCATTACTGACAGAACCGTCTGTCAAAAAAACAACCTGTCGGATTCGTTCGTGCCGCTGCTTGCCGTCCAGAGCCAACTCCAGAGCCTTTCTGATCTCAGTACCACCGTTGGCCTCAAGCTGATTTATAAAGGCGACAGCCTGATGAACGTTTTCCCGGCTACCTGCCTTGCTGTCGCGAAACAAGGCTCTTGCGCTGCTGTTAAATTCAATCACATTAAATCGATCCTGCGGACGCATACGTTCCACTGCCATGAGCAAAGCTGTTTTGGCCTGCCTGATGGATTCGCCGCCCATTGAACCGGAGGTATCAAGGATAAAAACGATCTCACGGGCAAGGGGTTCCTGCTGCTCCTGCTCCGGCGGCATGACCATGAGCAGCATATAGCGTTCATCTCCCCGTTGTTCGCTGAACAGGGTAGCCGTCGGAGTTTGCGATCTTTCCTGCTCCCATTCCAGAACAAAATCACGGTCAGCTTTTACTTCTTCGGTAAAGCGAATATCCAGGCTGTTCTCCTCATTTTTCTTACTGGCGATACCATGATAAAGGCTGTCGATTCGGGAAATTTCCATGCCGGCGGCAAGATTCACATGAAGGGTCACCGGATTCACCGGTTCCTCATCCGGCCCAACAACGGAGAGTGCTTCCAAGGCAGGAGTGTGAACACCAGTAACGAAAGAAGATTCCGGAGTATATCGCGGCCCGACAACCATGGGAAAGCGCAACGAGTACACCCTGTCCTGCCGCTGCACCACCTGCTGATATTCAATCTGAATAATAACGGTTTCTCTGGGGCCGATATTGGCGACCGCAGTGGTAAATATATTGGGACGCAATTGCGAGAGCAGCGAGGCTTTCTTGCCCTCCTTTTTCGCCGCCTCATAGGTTTGGCGGGCCTCTTCTTTTTTCTGAATCTTCCCGATAATAATACGGTCGTTAATCCGCATCTCCAGATGATCTACAGCACTCTCGTCAGGAAGGGGGAAGACATACAAAGCCTCAACCCATTCATCAGAGTCATTGGTAAACTGCTGCTTAACCGTAGCCCGTGCAACGATACCGCTCACCCTGATATCAACATCCATAGAGAGCATAGGGGCCGGATGATATTTTCCCTCCGCTCCGGGCAAGAGCAGCTCACCCTGCTGCACCGCATCAGGTGTTAACTCAGGTGCCGACTCAGGTGCTGACATTTTCAGTCTTTCTTGTCGGACAGGTTCGCTTGATCCGCCTTTACCATTCGGCACAGCACCGGCATTTCCGAACCACCCGAACAGGATGAGCATCGCCATACCAAGGGTATAGATCGTTAACATCAAATAACCGGGATCCACATACGGGGTCGGTACGCCTCTTACAGCTCTTTTTTCCTCTTCCGGTGTCATGAATACATCCTCCTGTGTTGATAAAAATTGCTTCTTTCGTTTCTGCATACAGTATGAACGATGATCATGACGGACTTTCAGCCGGATGATGACGTGTCTTTCAAAAAAAATGACAGTCCGTGACAACTGTTTTCTGCCCACAAAAAAATGTACCAAAAGGACAAAATATGATATTCAATAGTATTATAGTCCTTACTAACAAGTAAAAAACGGACTTGAATTCGACCACACAATCTCACAATAAAAACTATTTACTGTAATTACAGCTAATTCAACCAGGAGAAATCGCATGGTTAAAAAGATAGCCACAGGATGTTTCATCAGCGGCATATTGCTGGGTTGCACCTTTTTCGCTCAGCCGGAAAAGATGCCGGAACCGGAAGCTGAAGCGGTGTGGAAGTACATCACCGATGTACATCCATTTGAAACATGGCCATATTGGCCGGACCACCAAGGAACGTACAACAGCAAAGGCCCGCACGCCCCGAAACACAAAATCTATGTCAACAAACAGACGTTGGACTCAAAAAAACCGCCGCTTCAAAACGGGTCAATGGTGGTGAAATATAACCTGAGTCCGGCAGATGAAGTGAAGGCTGTCACGATTATGTACAAAGTGAAAGGTTACAACCCCGCTGCCGGTGACTGGTTCTGGGCTCAATACAGTCCGACTGGCGAAGTTCAGGAGGCGGGTAAACCTGAGAGCTGTATAGCCTGCCACTCCGATAAAGCCGGAAATGACTATATTCTGGTTCATAAGTTTGACAAGTAATTGTCTTTATCGGATAAGTGCAAAATGCACATAGAAAAAAACAGACTTGAATTCGCAATATTTAAAAATTTCCTACCGTATCATCAGGCTCATTTCCTGTTGCCGTTTCTTTTCATGTATCGCTCAAAAACCTCTTCAGAACGATCAGTTAGGTACTGAACCTCAACCTTTAATCGCCGGACAATTAATTGCGGCAGGTGATACCTGCGTCTACGTTCCGAGTGATTTTCCTTTCCCGCCTGTTATACCGATTCTGCATAACAAACCGCTTTTCTTTCAATCAAGCACAGGAGGATCCCGTAAAGTGTATAAAAAAATCATAATGTTAACCTTAGGATTCCTGCTCACATCCTGCGTAACGAGTCCAACAAACAGCTCTCTTACAACAGAAGAACCTTCCCCTGCACCGGCGGCTCCAAAGGCAGTCCGGAGCACCTCTGTTGCGACAAGCAATCCCTCCCTTGACCCGACGGCTATGCTTGCGGCCCATAATCAATGGCGTTCCAAAACCGGCGTGCCTGCCCTCAAGTGGTCGAACGAGTTAGCTGCCAGTGCCCAGCAATGGGCTGACCAGCTGGCCCGGAGCGGTTGCAGAATAAAGCACAGCACAGGCGCTGACGGAGAAAATATTTATCGGGCAGGAGCGGCGCAACGAACTGACGGCACCTCATCCATGCAAGAGATAACCGAGCAGAACGTGGTTGATGCCTGGGGTAATGAAATGAAAGATTATGATTATGCAACGAACAGCTGTCACGGTGTCTGCGGACATTACACCCAGGTGGTCTGGAAGAGCACGACAGAGGTCGGTTGCGGCATGGCTGTCTGTTCTAATAAAGCTCAGCTCTGGGTATGCCAGTACTCTCCCCGAGGAAACATGGTCGGTGAGAAGCCCTATTAAGAAGTAAGCGCATGTCGGCATAAAAAGAATCTCTTTACATGCACCATGAATTATTTTATGGTTCGTGTATCCAAAGCCAAAGCCCGTCCGAAGGGCGGACTTAGCTTCGGTACTTCACAATAAATACAGCTAAGGCATGACCGGCGAAAATGACCTGATGTAATACAGCAGTCTCCTTTTATTCCCACCGGCCGTTTCACTTTTTAATCACGTTGAGCAATGATTTCGCAATAATGCGATCTCAGAAAACCTCCTAATCTCAATGCCAAAAACAGGCCTCGGACACCGCCATGACCTACCGAATCGCCCTTGTTGAAGATGATTCCAGGCTGCAGGCCAATTATGTTCAGGCCCTCCAGCGTGAAGGCTATGATGTGGCCTCTTACAGCAGCAAACCCGAAGCCATGTCCGCCTTTGCCCGCTCTCTGCCCGACCTTGCCATCTTGGACGTCATGCTCGGAGAGGAAATGGCTGGCGGTTTTGATCTCTGCCAACACCTTCGTTCTTTATCCCCTGTTATTCCTATTATCTTTCTCACAGCACGCAATTCGGATCTGGATCGGGTTTCCGGCCTGCGCCTGGGCGCTTGGGACTACCTGACCAAGGACACAACAACCTTGGACTTTCTGCCCGCCAGAATATCCGCTCTGTTTCGAACAGTTGAGGCCTTACGCAGCAATACAACGGAAAACAAAATCATCCAGCATAAGGATTTACAGATTGACGAAGATCGGAAGGAGGTGTACTGGAAAGGACACCCGATCAGCCTGACCCTGACTGAATTCTGGATATTGGTCTGCCTCGCCAGACGGCCGGGACATGTCAAAAATCACGAACAGTTGATGGAAGCGGCCAGCGTCATTGTCACCAATAATGCGATTGCTGCTCATATCCGGAGAATCAGAGATAAATTCCAAGATATTGACCCCGACTTTAAGGCTATTCGTTCCGAATACGGGATGGGATATCGCTGGCAACTATAATACCGCTACCTGACAATATGCACATAATCGCGCTTTTCTTCTCCCTTAGCAGGCATCAGCATCAAACTCCATGCGTTTCTCTCTGCGCCTAAAACTCGCCCTTCTCTCCCTCCTGCTCCTCCTCTTCCCTTTACTGGGGATGCGCCTAAACAACACCCTAAAAAACAGCCTGATCATAAGCCAACAGGAGACCCTGAGTCTTACCGCCCAAGCGGTTTCTGCTGCATTAACCGACCGAAATGATCTCTTTGATAGAGAACAGTTTCATGGTCTGAATCAAGACCGCGATCTCTATCTCTTTCAGCTCAGCAACATTATCAGGTTGGACGGCCAGTTCGACGATTGGCGCCCGGAACTCGCTGAAGCGGAAGAATTTGCCCGTGAGCATCTGATTAGTTCGGAAGGCAGCTATGTTCTCCAGTCCCTTAATTTCCGTCATCTTGCTGGTAAACAGGATAAATTCCTGTACGCGCTCTTTGACGTGCAGGATGATCATGTCATTTATCGAAGCAAAAACTCGTTACGCCTTGATCGATCTGATCATTTACAAATTATTATAGGTGATGATAAAGGCCAAAGAAAGTATCTCATGACAGCCTACGAGCCAGGATGGGTCAATGGCTTTCTCATGCCCGATATTCCGATCAAATTCCCTGTCAGCGAGCAGCGAATCCAAGGGGTTTGGAATCAGACCGACAGCGGCTACATCCTGGAAATACGTATTCATCTGGAGTTACTCGGAAACAAACTTGCCTTCACAATAGCTGATGTCGACGATGTTGAATCTAGAGACATCAAAGCACTCATCGGCACCTCAAACTTAAAGGAAGACAAGGCTCCGGGCCTGCTCCTGACGACCTCAACCCCTATTGAAGCAATACTTAAATCTCTTGATCGCCCGTATGCGCGTATTCGGATTGTCGATCGCAATCAAAGAGTACGGGCTCAGGTCGGCAGCCTGCGCACCTCAGAAATACCCAAAGAACAAGAAGACAAAATCTCCGGTCGTATTAATGAGCTGATGCGTCCCCTGTATCGTTTTTTTATAAATCCCTTTTTAACGGAATTTAAAGACCAGGCCTCCCAGCCGACGGAGCTGGACCTCCAAGGAATCCGCGAAGGACTTGCTGGCAAGCATTCTGTGACCAGCTATTTAATGGAAGATGGGCAGGTGGAGGTCATGGCCGCCATTACCCCGTTATATGAACAGGAGCAGGTCATCGGGGCCGTGGTTGTCGAGCAAACCACGAACTCCATTCTCTCTCTCAGCAACCGCTTAATTGAAGAAACCATTTCCCTCTCTGTTATCGCCTTTCTCTTTGGTGGCTGTATTCTGCTCTTTTTTGCCTTCCGCATCTCCGCCCGAATTCGTCGTCTGCGCAATCAGGCGGCTTCGGCAATAACTCCTGACGGACGGATCCTCAATACCATCAACAAGGATTCGGCAAGTGATGAAATCGCTGATTTAGGTCGCACCCTGGATTCCATGCTCAGCCAACTCCAGCAGCAGATTGAACACCGGGAGCAAATGGCTGATAACCTTGAACACGAAATGCGAACGCCCTTGGCTGGCATTGCTGCATCAGTGAAAAATCTTCATCAGGAACAACTTGATACGAACCCTTCAGATCGTATTATGGAGTATATTCAGTGGGTCGAACGCGATGTCCAAAGGATGGAAGAGCTCCTCACCTCAATTCGGGAGGCCACTACCTTGAAGAATGCCCTGCTGCTGGACAGTATGGAGTTGCTGGACCTCGGTAAAGCTGTATCCGTATGGCTTGAGCACGGTTGGCGACCTGCCTTCAGCGAGGTCGACATCCTCTATCAAGCACCTGAACATGAGGTATTAGTGAAGGGTGATCCGGTACGATTACGCCAAGCTTTAGAAAAGCTTGTCGAAAATGCTGTTTCTTTCCATACTCCAGGCACAGCGATTGAACTTCAGCTTGAGCAGCATGAAAACGATATATCCCTGCTTGTTATCAATCAGGGACCGATTATTGAGCCGGATATGCAGCAACAAATCTTTCACTCTATGATTTCCAGTCGAGCAGTCAAAGATAAATTACCTCATCTGGGCCTTGGATTATATATTGTTCGTACGGTGCTGGATCATCATGATGGGCGAGTGAGTGTACAGAACCTTTCTGATGAGAGAACCGGTGTAGTTTTTACGATTACGTTACCCGGAGTTTTGAGTAACGAGCTCGCTTGAACATTCCGTTATACCTCTCCACCTCACAAGTTGAGCCTTCTGCACACGGCGGGAAGGTATTTTTTCTTGTTGACCCCCAGCGGGGGTTTTGCCTTCGATGCTGACAGCATCTGAAAGACGGGTGCCGTAGGGGCAGACCTATGTGTCTGCCCTTTATTTCCTCCCAAGGCAGGGGCACATTAAAGCAGGTCCGCCCCTACAACAGCACCCTACATGCAAATCGAGCTGGGAAAGCTCTTCCCTTCAGACACAAAAAAAGCCAAGGGCAATTTGCCCTTGGCTTTCTTGTTCATACGAATTCTAAGGATTTCTTAAATAAAATCCTAGTAAATCCCTAAAGCTTCAACAGTCTCTTCTGTCAGTCCACCGCCCTGAGCAAGACCATTCTCAACCTGAAAAGCTCTAATAGCCTCATTGGTTGCCTGATTCATTTGTCCGTCAATTAAGCCGGTATAAAAGCCCATCTGGCTTAAGGCTGTCTGTACCTGACGTATAGTTGAGTCAACAAGCTCATCCTTACAAAGTGCAGGTTTCCAAACAATTTTACTATCGCTAACCTTAACTTTCTTAATAATGGTTTTGTACTCGGCTGGAATTGTAACAATGCTCTCTTCAGCCGGTTTTACCAGCTTCTTCACCCTGACAGTTTTGTATTCAGGAGGTACAGGGATTACTCGTGTCTGAGACGGAGCGACCATTACTTTTTTGCGAATCATCTGGGTAACAGGCGGATTTGTTATAACGTCCGTTCTGGTCGGAGCAATCATGACCTGCTTACGCATAGTTCTGTACTCTGCCGGTACAGATACGGTCTCAGTCCTTGCTGGCTCAACAACGACTTTTTTCCGAACAACCTTATATTCAGCAGGAATCACAACTTCCTGACGACATCCACCGATTACGCCGCCACAATCACCGGTCGGCACTTTCTTGATAACCATTTTATACATGGCGGGAACCGCTACATAACACAGGGTATCACAGTCGGTCAGACCCATTTTAATATCTTCAGGAGAGCAATGAGTTGCCTTTTTAATCCACTTGGCAGAAGGTGCCTTGACCAGTACTTGCTCTTTCACTTCCTGGAAACCGGGATCGGTTATGGTTACTGTAATAACCTCAGGAGAAACCATGATCTGCTCGTCAATCCAGTCATACTTGGCAGGAATAGATTTCAACTCCTCGGTAGCATCCTTGACAACGATCTGCTCGTCCTGCCACTCATACTGGGCCGGAATAACTTTGATCTCTTCTGATGCTTCCTTGATGACAACCTCTTCTTCCGTCCACTCAAATTTCGCCGGAAGCGTCTCAATCTGCTCAGAAGCCTCTTTAGCCATCACCTGCTCATCAACCCATTCGTACTCAGCCGGGATAATTTCTGTTCGCTCCATAGCTGGCGCTATTTCGATTTCCTCTTCCACGTCCTCGTAAACGGCCGGGGCAAGACAGCGTGAGTAGCACTCACCAGGCTGAACATTGGTCGGAAAGCCCTCATTAACGTATTGAGCAGGATCAACCTGCCCATACTGCGCTACAGCCGGTGAAGATACCGCGAACAGGAACGCGGCAGCCATCATAAAATTTCTTTTCTTCAACATTTCTTTTTCCCTTTTTCAGATACGTATTCTCGGGTTATTCGATGTGAAAAAGAAAGAGGCACTTTAAAGTGCCCCGTTCTTTTTTCTTCTTACTTGTATAATCGCTTAATAGATCCCTAAGGACTCAAGGGTCTCAAGGGTCATTCCACCACCTTGCGGCAAGCCTCGTTCAATCTGATACGCTCGAATCGCCTCGTTGGTCTCTGGGGTCAGTACGCCGTTAACCTCTCCGACGTAGAAACCTTCCCGGCTCAGAGCACTCTGCATCTCTCTAATCTTTGAATCAACAGCTTCATCCTCACAAAGAGCTGGACGCCATACGATCTTACTATCAGAGACTTTAACTTTCTTAACAAGCGTACTGTATTCGGCAGGAATCTGAACGACCGTCTCCTCAGCCTCTTTAACAAGCTTTTTCACCCTAACGGTCTTGTATTCAGCAGGAACAGGGACAACCTCGGTTCTAGCCGGTTCAACCAGAACTTTTTTCTGTACGTTTCTGTACTCAGCAGGAATAACAACCGTCTCTGTCCTGGCGGGCTCAACCAAAACCTGTTTTCTTACGGTGCGATATTCCGGAGGCACAGATATGGTTTCCGTTCTTGCAGGCTCAACAACAACCTTTGTTCTCACCGGCTTGTATTCAGCGGGGATAACCACTTCCTGGCGGCAGCCGTCGACCCCACCGGCACATTCTGTCGGCACTTTCTTGATAACCATTTTATACATAGCAGGAACGGCTACATAACACAGGGTATCACAGTCGGTCAGGCCCATTTTGATATCTTCAGGAGAGCAATGCGTTGCTTTTTTGATCCACTTTGCAGAAGGTGCCTTGACCAATACCTGCTCTTTGACTTCGGTGTAACCGGGGTCAGTCAAGGTTATTTTTACGATCTCAGGAGAAACCATAACCTGCCCTTCACGCCATGCATAAACCGCAGGAATAGCTTTAAATTCTTCAGAAGCTTCTTTTACCACTTCCTGTACTTCCTGCCACTCGTACCGCGCAGGAATAACTTTGACTTGTTCGGATTCTTCCTTGACAACAACCTGCTCATCCTGCCACTCATATCTCCCAGGAATAACTCTGATTTCCTCAGATGCTTCTTTGGCGACGACCTGTTCTTCTACCCATTCGTACTCGGCAGGAATAATTTCGGTCCGCTCCATAGCCGGGGCAACCTCAATCTGCTCCTCTACATCTTCGAAAACAGCCGGAGCAAGACAGCGAGAGTAACACTCACCAGGGTTAACATTTGTCGGCAACCCTTCGCCAAGATCCTGCTGAGCATAAGCCGGAGCCACCGCAACCGGGGCAGATACCTGCTCAGTATCTTGCGCCGCGACCTGCTGTTCTGCTTGCTGCTCTCCTTTTGCTTCTTCACAAGGTCCCTCAACACAGGGTTGCGATCCAGAATCCTGGGGGACATAAGCAATATCAGCCACACAACCGGTTAAGGCAAAAAGAGCGACAGCTCCGATGGCCACGCCATTCTTCATCTGTTTCATCGCACTACTCCTCTACCTCCCCACTCCCCTGCAGTCATACAGGTTCGCAAAAAAGTATTCAAGATAACAAGTTATTCTTCAACCCAAATAATTAACTTCAGCAACCTCTCAACAGGAGTGCGGCCTTTCCTGCTGCCGACTGTCTGCTGCCACTGAACTTTTGCATATTTGAGGAATACCATCCTCAAAAAAAAATAGCAATACAAAAAACTGTACAACAAACAAAAAAACCACATACTCCCCGGCTTCCTTCAGGTATCCCTTCTGACTCACAGGTGATATTCTCCCCCAGCTCATACTGAAGAAACACCTTCATCAATTCCTGTTGTCTAACAAGACAAATTGACCGCCTTAGGCAACCTACTGTCAAGAGGACGCTAAGCCGATAATAATTACTATTCCCTAGCAGCCCCCTCTAGCGGGTATAAAATTTTACACAATTATTATTTTTTATACTACACGATTATTCCCTCCATCAATCGGTAGCTGTGCCGCTGTTGTGCTAGCAAACAAGGGCCCACACATTGCAGACGCTAATTCAGCAACCTGCCGACTCAACACTTCCACCCCAAGCAAATTGTTTGTTTTATACTGCTGTACAGATAAACCATAATGGCCTGCCCTGGCCTCCAGCACCTTATCTGTCCAAATTCCTGTATCAAAAACTGCATTGGGATGCAACGCGTTTATCCGGATTCCATCCTTGCCCCATTCCAAGGCGGCAACTCGCATCAACTGAGTCAGGGCTGCTTTGGAAGCTGAGTACGCTCCAGCTCCCGGTCCTGGGGCAGGTACATTTTTTGAACCGATCACCACGACTCGCCCCTTGCCCGGAGCACATTTCAGTAGAGGATAACATTCCCGGAGCAAAACAAGGTTGGCATCAAGATTCACCGCCATCACCTCGCGCCATGTTTCCAGGGACAACTCGGCAATCGTCGTGCTCGCCGGAAACATGCCGGCATTGAGCACTAACATATCCAGCCCGCCGAAACGGCACACAGCCTGATCCAATGCGTTCTGCACCTGTCCTTCATCTGTCAGATCGCATTGAATTCCGAGAAAGCCAGCCTCTGCCGAAACCGTACCAATGCGCTCGTCAATATCCAAGCCAACCACTGCGGCTCCTCTTTGCAAAAACGACCCGACACAGGCCTTACCGATCCCAGAGGCCGCTCCAGTGATCAAAACGACTTCTCCACTGAAAAGCGGGGCAGTACCTGCCTTGGCCAGCTTGGCCTGCTCCAGATCCCAATACTCCATATCAAACAGATCAGCAGGAGCCAAGGCCTTCCAGCCGCCAAGCTTTTCAGCACGCAGAATACATTCTATGGTATGCTCATAGATATCATGAACTATGGCTGCATCCTTTGCTGATTTGCCTAAACAACATAAGCCAAGGGCCGGATCCAGAATCACCCGTGGTGCGGGATCCAGTATGTTTTTGCGCTCCTTGGCAGCAGGCTCATGAGTGGTAAAATATTCTCTGTACGCCTGCGCATAGCTTTCCACATCACGACCAAGCATGGGCACGGCTTTGGTCCGGATCACATGATCCGGGGTTACCGGACCTTGTTGGGAAATACGCCCCACGTCATCACCCTGCACAAAATCCCGCCCACGGGCGCTGTCGGTTACATGCAGGATCATCGACCTACCCGCCTGCTCAGAGACTGCCTGGCGCAACGTAGCAACCTCAAGACGGTCCACCTGCTCAGAATCGATTTCATTGGCTGACGACGCCAGCTCCCAAGCCTCATGAGCAGCGAGATAGGACTCTGCTCTATCAACCAACTGAATCATCCGCTCATAAGATTCCTTGGCCGAATCAGCAAAGGAAAAGACGCCATGATGCATCAAGACCATACCGATGGTCTGCGGGCCAGCCTGTTCAGCAAAAAGACGGGCAACATCACGGGCCAGATCAAACCCCGGCATCACATAAGGGATCACCACCACCTGGTCACCGTATATCTCTTCAATGCGTCGGAGCCCGTCAGCAGTATTGGTAATGGTCACCACCGCATCAGCATGGGTATGATCTACATAGCGAAACGGCAAGGCCGCGTGCAGGATCGTTTCCACAGAGGGGGCAGGAGCATTGGCGCGGGTCAGCTGTGTTTTCAACTCATTGACCATTTGCGGATCTGTCAGAGCATCCAGGGCAGCCAATGTAATCATAGGTTGCAAACGAACCGGAGCAAAGCCCTCAGCTTCAATGGTCTCCAGATCCCATCCGCTTCCTTTAATATAGAGGATATCTTCCTCGTCGCCGACAACATTGCTCTCTGTGATCTTTACCGAGGTATTGCCGCCGCCATGCAGAACCAAGGAAGGATCTCGTCCCAATAAACGCGACGAATACACCCGCAGCTCAAGCTCGTTTTCACAGGCCCCGGCCTCTTGTTCACTCCATAAACTCAGCATAGCACGTCTCTGGCTCCCTCATAATCTCCCTCAAAAATCACTCCACAGCGATATCAAGAGTTGACCTTATCATTATCACCTAAAAATATCCAGCCATATTTTCGTATCTTTCCTTAGAAATACAGCATATTCTCCACACATTGACTATTCTTCCTGAATATCATATTATAGCCCCCTGAAAATAGCGTCTGCTCTTCTTGATTAATATTGTACGAACAGTTCATAGGATAGCTGTGGATCCATTTACCTTCCGCTTAACGGAACAGTTACGAGCTCTTGCCCAGCAAGGAGTACGACGGGAGATTCTTCCTGTTCAACTCATGGGTTCCGCTCGCCTCCAGCACCAAGGCAGGGCGTACCTCAACCTAGCTGGCAACGATTATCTCGGCCTGGCTGGCAATCCGACCCTGCTCCAAGAATTTTACGCTGCTCTTGAGCAGGAACACCTTGTTGAACAGTACGGGCTGGGCAGCGGCGCTTCCCGCCTCATGACCGGTAATCATGAGCAATACTCTCGTTTGGAGGAAGGGCTGGCCCACTCGTACCACAAGGATAAGGCCCTGGTCTTTACTTCAGGCTACCATATTAATATAGGCTTGCTACCTGCTCTTGCCCAAAAAGGCGACCTGATTCTTGCGGACAAGCTCTGTCATGCCAGTCTCATTGATGGCATGCGGCTCTCCAAGGCCAAGCTGATCCGCTATCCTCACCTTGATTATGATCGCCTTCAACAACTCCTGCAAAAACATTGCTCCGGGCCTTCTGCACCTCATGGGCAGAAAAAACAGACTGTTTTCCTTGTGACCGAGTCCATCTTTTCTATGGACGGTGACTGCGCCGATCTCCCCACCTTGGTCCGCCTCAAAGAACAGTACGGGGCTGTTCTCTACGTGGACGAAGCACATTCGGTCGGGGTGCGCGGTCACAGAGGCCTGGGTTTGGCTGAAGAACAGAAGGTCATTGACCGGATCGACCTTCTGGTGGGCACCTTTGGCAAGGCCTGGGGCGGCCAAGGGGCCTTTGTGGCCTGCCAAGAGACCATATATAATTATCTGGTTAATACGGCCCGCTCGCTGATATTTACCACAGCCCTGCCTCCGGTCAATATCCATTGGCTGAACTTTGTTCTTCCTATCATCCGAAAGATGGAAAAGGAACGACAACAACTCATGGAACTGGCCCAGCAATTACGTTATATGCTGCAAGAGGCAGGCCTCCAGACCGGCGGGGAAAGCCATATCGTTCCGGTTATGATCGGCAACGAAGGGCAAGCGGTTGCGGTTGCCGAGCAGTTACGCCAAAAAGGTTTCTGGGTGCAGGCTGTCCGCACCCCGACCGTCCCGCGCGATACCGCCCGCTTACGCCTCTCCCTGACTGCTGCCCTAAAAGCCGAGCAGCTGGCAACGTTGCCGGAACAAATCGCTAAACAGCTCACTCTGGCCTCTTCAATATGAAAACTCGCTGGCTCCACCAACAGGGGAATCAGGATTGCCTGCTCTTTATGGCAGGTTGGGGCATGTGCCCGGAACCCTTTTATGAGATCCCGTCCGGCTCAGTTGATGTCCTGCTGCTCTATGATTATCGCAGCATGGCTTTCGAAGATATTTCCTCTGTCCTGGAAAACCTTCAGGGAAACCTTCAGGAAAAAACACCCTACCGAAAGATCCATCTGCTGGCCTGGTCTATGGGGGTTTGGGCTGCCTCGATGCTGTTTGCCAACAAAACACTTTCTGCACCGGACCTTGTTTCGCCCCTTACGCCGATGTTTGCGTCTATGTTTGCTTCAACAATCGCCATCGGCGGAACCTGTCATCCCATTCATGACAAGCTCGGCATTCCTGAGCAAAACTTTGCAAACATGGCAGAACAACTTTCTTCGGCCCGCGTGGAAGCGTTCCAGCGTTCCATGTTTACTAATGAACAGGAAGCAGACCGTTTCACACGCTCTTTCCGTAAAGGAGAGCGGTCCTCCCAAGGGCTTCAGCAAGAGTTACTTGCCCTAGCCACAGCCTATACGGCCTATAAAGTGCAACCGGACGTACCCAATATCTATACCAGCAGGATTGTTACCGGGCGGGATAAAATCTTCCCGGCCCGCAATCAAGCCCGAGCCTGGGGCCGCAAAGAATGCCGCACCCTTTCCCTGCCTCACTTCCCTTTTTATCATTGGCCAAGCTGGTCAGCAATGGTTGAAGAGTTAAAGAGTTGAAGAATTAACCTCAACCTGCATCACCCTGCCCTTCATTATGCAAAAAATCGACAAACAGCTCGTCTGCCGCCAATTCCGCCGGGCCGCAGCCAGCTATGATCGCCAAGCCACGATCCAACATCGGGTCGCAGACCGACTCCTGGCTCTGACTGCCAAGTATACCAATCAGCAGCATCAGGATCTCAGGGTCTTGGAAATTGGCTGCTGTACTGGCCTGCTGACCAGTAAATTACTCAACAGCAATATCAAGGTCAGTAGCCTGGTCCTCAATGATCTCATGCCAGATTTTGCTGAGCGAATTCAACAAGATATCACCGTTGACAAACTCAGCTTCCTTCCCGGCGATATAGAAAAGCTCTCTCTGCCCGGCCCTTTTGACCTGATCATCTCATCCTCCACCTTTCATTGGCTTGATGATTTAGAAGAAACCCTGGTCAAACTCCTTGCCGCTCTCCATCCCGGCGGCATACTCGCCTTTTCCCTCTACGGCCCGGATAATTTGCCGGAGATCAAAGAGCTCACAGGGGTCGGACTTGACTACCTCCCCCTGCCCGAAATAACATCAATGCTGGAAAAACGATGCCTTCTCGAAGCAAGCCATCAGGACAAAGAGGTCCTTCTCTTTCCCAAACCACGCGACATCCTGAATCATCTTCGTCAGACTGGGGTAAATTCCATCAATCGTAAACCTTGGACCCGGCAGGACCTGTATTCCTTTTATCAGGAATATACAAAGAGATTCCAAGTTGATCAGGCAGTGCGTCTCACCTATAATCCTTTCTATTTCGTTGCCCGACGCAGCCATGCCCTAACAAAAAAATCATCAAACCTGCAAAAAAACCTTGCATAAAAACTCTCAAAATGATAAAGAGTGTATGCGTTTGCGCCTGTAGCTCATCTGGATAGAGTATCGGACTACGAATCCGAGGGTAGCAGGTTCGAATCCTGCCAGGCGCACCAGAAATTTCAAGCCTCCCGGTCTTTTCAGACCTGGAGGCTTTTTTTATTTCCTCTTGCAGCCCAACTGTTTCTTTCTTGCTTCTCCTCTTGCCAAGAACAAAAAAAGTGATTATTCTTAAATATTCTTACAAGAAACAAATGGAACATCCCTTGATCACCAGCGGAATACTGCCTGAGCAATAAACTGAGCAATGAAGATTGTCTGCAAAAACAAAAAGGCCTTTCATGATTATCATATTGATAAAACCATGGAAGCTGGCATGGTCCTCACCGGACCAGAGGTCAAGTCCCTGAGAGCAGGTCGGGCCAATATTAAAGACGGTTATGCCCAGCTCAAGAACGGTGAAGTATTTTTGTACAATATTCATATTTCACCCTATGCCTTTGCCACCCACTCCGTCACAGACCCACTGAGAGTGCGTAAATTACTGCTGCACAAGCGGGAAGTACGAAAACTTGTCGGCAAACTGAATGAAAAAGGGGTTGCGCTTATTCCGCTCAAGATATACTTTATAGATAATGGAAAGGCCAAAATAGAACTTGGCTTGGCTCGCGGCAAGAAACTCTATGACAAGCGAGCCGCCTTAAAAGAGAAACAATCAAACCGTGATGTTCAACGATCATTGCGGCAGCAAGACTAGTATGGTTTCCATCCCTCCCCCTGGGGAGGGATAACAAAATATATGGGGGTGAAACGGATTCGACGGGGATATGAAAGCTCAACGTTGCATGCCGAGTGTTCTGTCAGCTCGTAAACTTGATGGAAAATTAATATAATCGCTGACGATTATAACTACGCAGTAGCAGCGTAAGCTGCTTTGCCGCTTTTCCGGTCCGCGCCCGTAAGGCCGGAGTAAAGCGTCGACTCTTCGGGCTGGTCTAACTGATGTGCCTCTCATTGGAAAGACGAGAACTTAACAGGCTGGTATTCAGCAATCCACCGTTCCGGGTGAGAGCTGAATACGAGATCTTTACTCGGAACTAAGCATGTAGATACGTGAGGGGAGTATTTTCGGACCCGGGTTCAACTCCCGGCACCTCCACCAAGTAGCAGATAAGCCCGCAACCTGACAAGGTTTGCGGGCTTTTTTGCGCCTGAAGAACTGCTCAATATCGCTGACTTCTACACAGATGATTGTGAAACCGGCAAGTGCTGCTTGACCTTGGCGGCAAGCCATAAATCCATTATTCGAGCTACCTGCTCTGCCGTAATGCTACACAGTAGTCCGCTGAAAAACCGCTCAACAGAGACAAGAGCTTATGACCACCCAACCCATTAAAACATCAGAATATCGCGATTGGCTGAAGAACATCAAACAACGGGTACGGCAGGCCCAGGTAAAGGCGGCAGTGCAGGTGAACATAGCCCTGTTGACCTTCTATTGGGAGCTAGGCGCAGATATTGTTGAACGCCAGAAAACGGCGAAATGGGGCAGCGGATTTTTAAAGCAGCTGAGCACCGACCTGATGGCGGAATTTCCGGATATGAAGGGTTTTTCCCACAACAATCTCCAGTACATAAAAAGATGGTTTTCCTTTTATTCAGGGCAAGTTGTAAATTGTGGAACAGCCTGTTCCACAATTAGGCAACAAGCTGTTGCCAAATTGGTCCAAGTTCCCTGGGGACATAATCTGGTCATCATCTCCAAATGCAAAGACGTCACTGAAGCACTCTACTATGTAAGCAAGACGATTGAGCATAACTGGAGCAGAAACGTCCTCACTCATCAGATTGAGAACGGCTTGTATCAACGCAAAGGAAAAGCGGTCACAAATTTTACCGAAACACTGCCTGCTCCCCAGTCAGATCTTGCCCAACAGCTGATCAAGGATCCCTATACCTTTGATTTTCTCACCCTGACCGATGACTACAATGAACGGGAACTGGAAAAGGTACTTACGGATCATATTACCACCTTCCTGCTGGAACTGGGAGCCGGGTTCGCGTATGTAGGCCGTCAAAAAAGGCTGCACGTCGGTGAGCGGGATTTCTTCCTTGACCTGCTCTTTTACCACACCAAACTGCACTGCTATGTGGTGATTGAGCTGAAGACAGGCGAGTTTGAGCCGGAGTATGCAGGCAAACTCAATTTTTATCTGAAAGCAGTCGACGAACAGCTCCGCAGCGAACGGGATGAACCGACCATCGGTATCCTGCTCTGCAAATCCCGAGATAAAGTGGTGGTGGAATATGCGTTGAGCGATATACAAAAGCCCATGGGTGTTTCCGAGTATCAGCTGACTCGTGCCCTACCCGAAAACCTGAAACCGAGCCTACCCACCATTGAAGAACTGGAAACAGAGTTCGGTAATCCGAAATAAAAATTTATTACAGGAAGTTGGCAGGGGAGTTTAATGGACGGCACCACCATTAACAAGTCCAAAGAAATCCAAGAAAGTTTATAAGCCCGCAACCTGAAAAGGTTTGCGGGCTTTTTTGTGTCTAGAGGAGTTTAATCGCACTCATTGACATCCCGAAAATTTCACAGGCCATTTCATAAGCTATGTTCTGGCTGGCAAACGGAAACAAGACATCAGTGCAATACATCAGGAGAATAAAACAGTGAGCAGTACAATAGAACAAAAAGACATCAACAACGCAGCATGGGCCGCATGCGATACCTTCCGAGGCGTTGTTGATCCGGCACAGTACAAGGACTACATCCTCACGATGCTGTTTGTGAAGTATATCTCCGATGTCTGGCAGGACCATTATGAAACCTATCAGCAGCAGTATGGCGATGACGATGTTCGTATCCGCCGCAAACTTGAGAGGGAGCGTTTTGTTCTCCCGGTGGTTAAACTCATCGAAAAGAATAACGAGACCGGCGAAGAGACCGTTCTGGATGAATTCCCAGCCACCTACTCCAGCCTCTACGAGCGCAGATCAGCCGCCAACATCGGTGAACTAATCAATATCGTGCTTGATCATATTGAAGAGAGCAATAAGAGCAAACTCGAAGGGGTTTTCCGCAATATCGACTTTAACAGCGAGGCCAATCTCGGTAAAACTAAAGACCGCAACCGCCGCCTCAAACAGCTGCTGGAGGATTTCCACAAGCCCCAGCTCAACATGAAGCCCAGCCTTATCTCCGAGGATGTGATCGGCAATACCTACATCTATCTGATTGAACGCTTTGCCTCGGACTCGGGCAAAAAGGCCGGAGAGTTCTTTACCCCGCTCAAGGTGACCGAGCTGGTTGCCAAACTGGCTGGCCCCAAACCGGGGAACCGCATCTGTGATCCTACCTGCGGCTCGGGCGGTCTTTTGATTCAAGCGGCCAAGCAGGTGGGCGATCGTAACTTTGCTCTGTTCGGCCAGGAGTCCAACGGCAGCACCTGGGCACTCTGCCGTATGAACATGTTCCTGCACAGCTTTGATAGCGCCCGCATTGAATGGTGCGATACCCTGAACAGCCCGCTCCTGCTGGAAAATGACCGCCTGATGCGTTTCAACTGCGTAGTGGCCAATCCTCCGTTCTCGCTGGACAAGTGGGGTGCAGAAAGTGCCGAGAACGATCAGTACAACCGATTCTGGCGCGGCGTTCCGCCCAAGAGCAAGGGCGACTGGGCCTTTATCAGTCATATGGTGGAAACCGCCCTTGAAAAACAGGGTCGGGTCGCTGTGGTAGTTCCGCACGGGGTGTTGTTCCGGGGTGCTGCCGAAGGCCGCATCCGCCAAAAATTGATTGAGGAAAACCTGCTGGATGCAGTCATCGGTCTGCCGGGCAACCTCTTTCCGACCACCAATATTCCAGTGGCTATCCTGGTCTTTGACCGCTCCCGCGAAAAAGGGGGGCTGAGGGAAGCATGCAATAACGTCTTTTTTGTTGATGCCAGCCGGGAGTTTGTGTCCAGTAAAAACCAGAACACCCTCTCTGAAACGCATCTGACCAAAATCATGGCGGCCTATACTGCACGGGCGGAAGAGGAAAAATACGCCCATCTGGCCGAGTTCGACGAGATCAAGGAAAACGACTTCAATCTCAATATCCCCCGCTATGTGGACACCTTTGAGGAGGAAGCGGAAATCGATATCGATGCGGTGCAGCTGGAGATTGATGCTTTGGAAAAAGAGCTGGCAGCGGTGCGGGTGATGATGGCTGAAAAGCTCCAGGAGATTCAGCGATGAATGTACAACTGATCCATGAATTGCTTGACAAGGGTGAAGGGTTGCACTGTGAATTCAAGGAGTCTCAAGGAAAACTCCCGAAAAGTCTTTTTGAAACCGTCTGTGCGTTTCTCAACACGGATGGCGGATATATTCTCTTGGGAGTTAACGACAGAGGCCGGGTAATCGGTCTTGATTCCACAAAGATTACCCAATTAAAATCCGATCTTGCAAATCTTTCCAATAATCCTCAAAAGGTGGATCCCCCTTATCTGCTTTTTCCCGAAGAATTTGAGATTGACGGCAAGATGATTATTGCCATTCAGGTTTCGGTAAGTTCACAATTCCATAAAACTGCGGGAGAAATTTATCTGCGCAGCGAAGATGGCGATTATCGGGCCAAAGGAACCCATCAACTGGCAGGATTAATCAATAGGAAATTGGGGATGTTTACCGAACAACGGGCCTTACCAGGCTTTTCCCTGGATCATTTACGCCCGGATCTGTTCGAGAAAGCAAAACGCCTGATGCGTAGCCATCATTCGCAACATCCCTGGGCGCAGCTCTCGCCTGAAGAACTGCTCAATATCGCTGGATTCTATACAGATGACCGTGAGACTGGCAAACGCTGTCTGACCTTGGCAGCAATCTTGCTTTTTGGTTATGATACCGCCATTCAACAGGCCGTACCCGCCTATAAATTTGACTGCCTGCTCCGCCGAGAAAATGTGGATCGCTACGATGACCGGGTACAGATTTACACCAACCTGATTGATGCCTACGACCAGATGATGGTCTTTGTGGAAAAACATCTGAATGATCCGTTTTACCTTGAAGGTGATATGCGCATCAGTTTGCGGGACAAGATCTTCCGGGAAGCTATCTCCAATATTATCTCCCATCGAGAATATACTCATGGCTCACCGGCCCGGTTGATGATCTACAAGGACAAAGTAATATTGGATAATCCATGCAGTCAGCATCATTTTGGCAAGATCACCCCGGCGAACCTACGTCCGTTTTCAAAGAATCCGGTCATTTGTCGATTTATGATCCAGCTGGGGCGTTTTGATCAGCTTGGTTCTGGTGTCACCAATATTTACAGGTACCTGCCTCGTTATACCAAGGGTGCCGCTCCTCTCTTTGAAGAAACCCAGTATGGTTTTGAATTGACCCTTCCCTTGGCGGCGGAATTGGCAATCCAGCAAGTCACCCCCGAAGTCACCCCCGAAGTCACCCCCGAAGTCACCCCCGAAGTCGGAAGAATGGTTAACATCCTGAAAGGGGAAATGAAACGAGCTGAAATAATGGATATTCTCGACCTAAACGACGAAAAGCATTTTCGAGAAAACTATCAGCAAGCGGGTATTGCTGCGGGGGTGATTGAGATGACCATTCCAGATAAACCGCAGAGCAGGAATCAAAAATATCGACTCACTCCACAAGGCCGGGCTCTATTGGAACAAAAAAACGATTCTGACCATAATCTGTAAACAAGTTCCAAGGAGATTGAGCGATGAAGGATTACAATACGGCAGCCTCAGCTCAAGGCAACGCTGAGAAGCTTCAACAGATAAATCAGGGAGACATATAATGGACCAGAATACTATTACAAAATTGACGAATAATTTTAACACCATCGTACAACAGACTCCTGATGAATCCATTGAGTTCTGGTATGCCAGGGAAATAATGCCAGTTCTGGGATATGACCGTTGGGAAAATTTCAGCAAAGTTATTCATAAAGCATCCATTGCCTGCGAAACATCGGGTGGAGATGTAACCAACCATTTTCGTGGCGTCACGAAAATGGTCACCATCGGCTCGGGAGCTGAACGTTCCATTGAGGATATCATGCTTACCCGCTACGCCTGCTACCTCATTGCCCAAAATGGTGACCCGCGCAAAGAAGCCATAGCCTTTGCCCAGACCTATTTTGCGGTGCAAACACGAAAGCAGGAGCTGATTGAAGAACGTCTTCGCTTGCAGGAACGCCTTCAGGCACGGCAGAAACTGACGGAATCCGAAACTGAGCTTTCTCGAAATATCTATGAGCGCGGTGTGGATGACAGGGGCTTTGGCCGTATTCGCTCTAAAGGAGATGCTGCCCTGTTCGGCGGGAATACGACTGCCCAGATGAAAAAAGAACTGGGCATGCCCAAAAATAGGCCCTTAGCTGATTTTCTTCCCACAGTGACCATAGCTGCCAAGAACCTTGCAACGGAAATTACCAATTTTAACGTCAGCCAACATGATTTGCAGGGCGAGCGTGCAATCAGCTCCGAGCATGTCCAGAACAATAGCAGTGTCCGTCATATGCTGGGTGATCGTGGTATTAAACCGGAAGAACTGCCTCCTGAAGAGGATATCAAAAAGCTGGAGCGACGCGTGAAGTCTGCGGAGAAAAAATTGATTAAGGGAAGTGAGCTTCCAAAGACAACACATGAAGGGTGATAAGTTTCAAACTTCTTACCAGGAGATTCGGCGATGAGTAAAAATAAGAAGATACAGGTTTTGAGCACGGAAATCACTGTGAATGCCATCAATCAGGAAGATTATATATCGCTTACTGACATAGCCCGCTTTAAAGACAGTGATCGAACAGACTATATTATTCAGAACTGGCTGAGAAATCGGAATACTGTTGAATTTTGCGGAATTTGGGAGCATTTGAACAATCCTAATTTTAAACCCATCGAATTCGATGGGGTTAAACAGCTTTACGCTGACGCAGAAGTATAGAACTTTAGTCCTTTGGGAAAAATTGAGCAATTCAGATTTTAAAGGGGTCGAATCCGACTCCTTTATCCATTAAACAGAATATCGCTCAAAAACAGCGTTTGGTTATTCTTAACAAAATGGCGATTGAACAGATATTTTCTATTATGGGGAATGTGCCGGTGAAGAAGCTGGGAGAAAAAACGATGAATTTTAAACATCGATTCAAGGAGATTCAACGATGAGCAGTCCATCTCAATTGCCTAGTGATTGGAAAAAGCAACTTATCGGGCACCTTTTCGAGGTTCAGCTTGGAAAAATGCTGAACGAAAAGGCAAAAAAAGGTGAGCAGTATCCTTATCTGGCAAATTTCAATGTTCGCTGGGGTCAGTTCGATTTGAGTCGGATGAATACGATGTTTTTTTCTGAGCTTGAGCAAAAAAAATACTCTTTGCAGCACGGAGACTTGTTCATGTGCGAAGGGGGAGAAATAGGACGTTGTGCAGTATGGAAAGAAAATGATAGCACGATATTTTACCAGAAAGCTTTGCACCGAGTTCGTTCAAAAACAGGAAAAAGCTCTACAGAATACCTCTGTTTTTATATGCAATATATTGCATCGATAGGAAGACTTATAAAACTTGTAGGGGAAACAAGTATAGCACATTTAACACGAGAGAAGCTTTTGGCATTGCCAATCCTCCTCCCCCCACTCCCCGAGCAAAAAGCCATTGCCAATTTGCTGTCCACTTGGGACGAGGGCATCGAAAAAACCGAACGGTTGATTCAGGCGAAGGAAAAGCGATTTAAGTGCCTGCTGCGGGAGTTGATTCAAGAACCACGGAACGACACAAAATGGAAGAAGATGAAGCTGGGAGAGGTATGTAAAGTCATTACGAGCAACGTAGACAAAAAAACTTCACCGGATGAAATCCCTGTTCGTTTATGTAATTACATGGATGTATATAAAAATTACTACATCACTTCCAGTCTTAATTTCATGGAGGCTTCTGCGACTATAAATGAAATTGAAAAATACCAGTTAAAACTGCACGATGTATTATTAACAAAGGATTCTGAAACAGCTGATGACATTGCCAATTCAGCTTGTGTATTAGACGCTTCTGATCATTTATTATGTGGCTATCATCTCGCCATTCTTCGGCCTAAAAAACAATTACACGGCCCTTACCTTAACTTTGCTCTTCATACGCCAAGAATCCGATATGAGTTTTCGCGACAAGCGAATGGGGCTACTCGCTTTGGCCTTACCATGTCTGCTTACAACATGGTTGAACTACCTTTTCCCCCTATGGAAGAACAACAGCAAATCGCCGACACCCTCTCCACCGCCCAGCAAGAAATCAAACTCCTCAAGCAAATAGCAGAAAAATACAAAGCCCAGAAGCGCGGCCTGATGCAGAAGGTACTCACCGGCGAGTGGCGGATAAAACCGGAAGTCGTCAAAAGATATGCATGAGGAATGTATAATGAATGCCGAATTAAACAACCTCTTACAAGACATCGACCAACTCAAAATCAAGCTCGATGCTGCCCGCCCTTTGCTCAACAAGTCCATCCTTGAAGCGGTGGACATCGAATACACCTATGACAGCAACCGGATCGAGGGTAACACCCTCACCCTGCGGGAGACCGATATTATCATCAACAAAGGCCTGACGGTTGGCGGTAAATCCATGCGGGAACATTTGGAAGCAACCAATCATTACGAGGCAATTCTCTTTATCAAAGATCTTGTTCAACAGAAAAAAGAAATTTCAGAAAGCCTGATAAAAAATGTCCACGCTCTTATTTTAAGGGGAATCGACCGGGAAAATGCCGGAAAATACCGCTCTGTTCCGGTGGCAATCTCCGGGAGCAGGCATGTTCCTCCGCAGCCCTGGCAAGTAGCGAAACTGATGGAAGACATGATATTATGGATAAAAAACGAATCCTCAAATATCCATCCTGTCGTTTTGGCAGCAGAAATCCACGAAAGAATAGCAACAATTCACCCTTTTATTGATGGCAACGGCAGAACGGCCCGCTTAATGATGAACCTTGTTCTTCTGCAATATGGCTATACCATAACAAATATTCCGGGTGATACGGAACATCGGCTGGCCTATTATAATGCCCTGGAAAAATGTAATCTTCATGATGACAAAACAGATTTTTCCATCTTAATGGCAGGATATGTAAAAACAAACCTCGACAATATGGTTCATAAATTGGGAAAATAAAATGGATACATTTCAGACGGATGAAAGCGTGCTTTCACCCTCTTTTCCCATCGTTTCTCGTTAAAAAAAGGATTCCTGCCATGAATAGCTCAGAACTTCTTATCTACCAAGCTCCTGACGGGCAAATTAAAATCGACGTGCGGTTGGAGGATGAAACGGTCTGGCTGACGCAGGCGCATATGGCGGCACTCTTTCAGGTAAAGCCACAGAACATAACCATGCACCTGAAAAACATTTATGCCGAGGGCGAATTATCCAACGAAGCAACGTGTAAAGAATTCTTACAAGTTCAAAACGAGGGATCACGTCAGGTCAAGCGGAAGCTGAAATTTTACAATCTTGATGCTATTATTTCCGTGGGTTATCGCATTCAATCCCAGGTGGCAACCCAATTCCGCATCTGGGCAACCCAACGGCTGAAAGAGTACATTGTCAAAGGTTTTGTGCTCAACGATGACCGTTTCAAAAGCGGCAACTCGATGAACTATTTCACGGAACTCCAGGAGCGCATCCGTGAAATCCGTATTTCAGAACGTTTCTTTTGGGTGCGGCTTCAGTATAATGTATTATGCTGTTTGATACCGGACTCCAAACTGA
>CBFDDU010000019.1:0-29776 GCA_965603655.1 uncultured Candidatus Electrothrix sp.
CCAGCCCGGCAGTCAGCTACGATGGAGCTGCAACCGGTGTTCCTTCCGGCACAAGTTCAGCATGCGCTGAAGGCGATGCAAGTCCGGGGATAGAATGTGATGCTGACAATACCACAAACTTCAACACAAAAGCCCTGATC
The DNA here is from genome assembly GCA_965603655.1 of uncultured Candidatus Electrothrix sp. GTDB lineage: Bacteria > Desulfobacterota > Desulfobulbia > Desulfobulbales > Desulfobulbaceae > Electrothrix. The sequence continues at coordinate 141 of CBFDDU010000019.1, forward strand.
ACCTCCCAATTTCGGGACAGCCGAGTCACTTGGACCGGTGCTGTTGACACCAACTGGGCAACAGCCGGGAACTGGAGCTTTAACCAAGGGGCACCCGGCGCTACAACAGCGGTTAATCGCATACCCCGTTCCTATGATAACGTTTATATTCCAAATGGATTGACAAATTACCCCACCATTTCCGGAACAGCGTCTGCCCGCGAACTGACTATTGCGGATGGAGCCTCTCTGAACATGACAACGGGGACTTTAACTGTCGGATGGAGCTGGGAAGATAACGGCGGTTTTAACGCCACAGGCGGTACTGTTGTCTTTGCTGGCCCCCTCGGCGTGACTGTCACCTCTTCGTCCGCATTTCAAAATGTACAGATCGGCACCGGTGCAGATACCAGTATTGTACGCCTAGAAGGAAATTTGGATATTAATAAAAATCTGCATATCCAAGCAGGCGCAAGTTTTGATGCCGGAGCATATTCAATATACCTTGCGGGCAACTGGACGGAAGATGACGCCACCGGTTTTAGCAGTTCAGGAACATCCACAGTGATCTTTGACGGCACCAATCAAACGGTGAACAAGGTTACCAATATTTCATTACTGAATGAAGATTTCAGCAGTTACAATACAAGCTGTTGTACCTCTGGAAAGCCCAGTGGTTGGACAAATAGCGACGGGAACTATTATCAGGGCGATTTAATCGTTGATGGCGACGGGGCGGCAAACCGTTGGCGCAGTCAAACAGACGGCTATTTGTACACACCTGCGCTGAACTTGCAAAAGGGTGCGGTATATCAGCTACAATATGATGTTGCTATTCGGCAGAACTGGACTGACAATGATGGGTTACTCAGTCCGCAAACCGTCTCTGTTCATTTGGGAACTGCTCAGAGTTCAGCAGCCATGACGACAATCCTGAGCGCCGAGGAGCCCGAAACATCGACCGCTTATCAAACTCGTACCATCAGCAATATAACCGTTGCAACAAGCGGGACCTATTACATAGGTTTCCGCGCACAGCAAACTGGAAATGATTACACCTCATTCGACGATATCTCCTTAACCGGCGTTGGAAGTATTTCCTTCTATAACCTGCTCGTGTCGTCCGGGACAACGACGTTTGGCGGCGATGTCAGGATTGACAATAACCTGCAAACAGACAAGGGAGGGACGATTGATTTCCTGACAAACGCCGTCACAGTGGAAGGCACAGTGACCAACAACGGTGCTCTAAAGCAGACAAAGGTAGCAACAAACAGCACAACCACAGCCTTTGGCCGGATTAAAAACGCTGCTGGCACAAATGACAAATACTATGGTCTGGAAATCACCCCCAGCAGCGGCAGTATGGGCGAGACAACCGTTGAAATCAAAGGAAACCAGACCTGCTCAGGTTCAGGTATCCCTGCCGCCGGTGTCAGGCGATGCTATACAGTGACACCGACCAGCAGCCAGACTGCTGATGTCAAATTTTACTATCGATCTGCCGAAAGCAACAGCAACACGACTCCTGATGTATATTTACAGACCGGAGGCTCATGGACCGCACAGGCAACCTCTGCACATGGGGGTAGTAATGAAGCAATATGGGCAACCGGAAGCGGGCTGACAAGTTATGGCACCTTCTCTCTGTCATCCGGCGTAGCCTCTAACTCTACAGGATTCCTGCCTGCTATCTTTTTACTTTTGCTGAAATAACGTGCTGAACTAATCCACCCTTTTCTCGACAGGCTTTGTTTACTGAGCAAAAATGTACAGACCAAAGCCTGTCAGTGATTACCCTTCAACTCTCTTCCTGCTGCAAGCGTTCCAACAGGTTCCCCACATCAATATCCGGGGTATTGACCGGGCCCCAATCCAGGGTCGTGTTCACCCGGTGATCCGTATCAATAATATTGCGCAGGCGTTGTTCCTGCTCATACCACCATCTCTTGGAAGAGCCATCCGGACAGGATGCCGAATCAACATCCCCCCAACGCAGTTCAGGGCAGTGGTAGGGATCAAAAGAGAGCAGAAAGAGCCGCTCCATAATATCCCCCAGAGTCAGGGTGATCGTCTTCCCGGATGAATCGCCATATCCTATCCGAATACTGTCCGCACTCTCTTGCCAGATGCTCCCAAACTGACGGAGCAGATCTGCGGCAGTCCCCTCAAAGGCATAAGGATGATCACCTTGCGCAACCGCGCTGACGCTGTCCTTGATCAGCGTATAGATCTCCCGCACCTGCGCCCGCAGACGGGCATCTCTCCCCGGTGTTGAATAGGCTTCCCAATCCCCCTCTGTCCCATAGATATTATAAGGCAGACTCGACGGATGGGTTTTCTTATGAATGTTATGGGATACCGCCGCTTCAATCGATGCCACCCGATCCTGCAAGGCCTGGTCCAAGGCGGTCAGCTGCTGCTGCATCTCCTTAATCGGATCGACTTTACCGCTGCCGGTAGCCAACATCCGCTTCACCCATTGATGATAATCCAGCTCCAGCCCGTCAACCTCATAGCTATCTTGACACTGACTCTTGTCCTCATCAAAGAAACGAAAATTTGAGTTATTGGTCAGCGTGAAGCTGCCACTGCTGCTCACCTCCTGATGACGCCAGCGCCGAAAACCGCCCCCCTGCTTACAGGAACCCCGGGAGAGATAGGAACCAAAGCGTTTTTCCGTCAGGCTGTTGTCCGGATGGGCATCGACAAACCAGACCGTGCCGTCATCATCCACCCGAGAAACCACCAAGACATGGCCGTTGGCATCGTAATACACCGTACCCGGCACAATACTTTCCCGATTGACCTGACAGAGAAAGGTGTCGGTCTTTTCCGTGGTCCAGAAAAAACGGAAAAAACCACTATGAACGCTGTTAGAGATCGCCTTGGCCAGGGCGGAAAAGCTGGAATAGCTGAGGAAGGAACGACGACTGCCGGGGGTATTATTATTGCTATACCTGCTGCCAGAAATCGTCACGTTAAAGGAGAAAGGCAGTTTTTTCTTGGAGCTGAAATAGGCCCGCAGCAGGTACGGGAGATCGGCGCAATCACTGAATATGCTGTTGTTGCGATCTTCATCCGAATACAGGCTGTTGCCGTCCGGGTTGCGCAGGCAGGCGGCCAAGGATCCTTTTTTATCGGTAAAGAGCTGTTCCACCCAGCGCGCAAACTCGGCTTCGTAGCTGTCGCTCCACTGATGCCGGGCTGTCCAAGCCGCATCAGCATTGCCCACCTTGATCTCCCCGCCCGGTTCAACAGGATCAGCGGGATCAACAGGTTCCCCGCCACCTCCGGGGGTTTCCGTGTCAGGCATCTCAATGGCTGTTATGAGTTTTCCCCAGGTTCGGCCGCCCACATCAATCCTGCCGTCAGGTCGGGAGAGAAACGGTTGCTGGAACGCTTTGATCGTTTGGATAAGCTCACTAGAACATTGATCACTGACCATCAGCGGGTTGGTAAGGATATTATTGAACAAGGCATAGACGATGCGGACATCGCTGGGACGGTTCTGTCCGCCCTGCCCTACAGAGCCGGTAATCTCCGTTCCAGAATCCTCCGTCGCAGCAATGAGTTCTCTCCATGTTCTGCCGCCCACATCAATCCTGCCGTCGGGCCGGGACAGAAAATCCGACTGAAAATCCCTGATCGCCGTAATCAACTCCTCGGAAACCTGATCACTGACTGCCAGCGGGTTGCTGAGCATCTTGTTGAACAAGGCATATACGGTACGAACATCTTCAGGACGATTCTGTCCCCCTGAATCACCTACTGAGCCGCTGATAGCATTGGGCATTGTTGCTCCTCCTTTTCTTTTTTTATACCTGTTACAGGCCCCTGACAGCCTTCCTGTAAAATGGACATAAGGCGCAATGTATTGATATCGCATGTATTATCCAGAAACAATGACGCTTGCTATTTCCATAAATCGTTGCTCTGCATCTTGGATATTTTTGGTTTATGGTAGATCATTTTCGGGCAAAAAATAAAAATCCAAGAATTCAACGCGTTACAAAATGCTTTAAATGGAAAAAATGGTGTTGAATATCGGAGAAAAATTTCAAATGTCCACTTAATGTCCTTTTTTTTCTGTCGTAAAATTAAGCAAATAACCTATCAGCTAGAAAAACATGTTAGGGGCCTGTGTTAGGAATTCAACAAGAAATATTCTACCCATTATTTCGAGTGCCGTAGGGGCGAACCTATGTGTTCGCCCTTTTATGCCGGGCAGACACGCAGGTCTGCCCCTACAATCCCGCACCTTAAAACGGGGGCTTTCTTTCTTGTCGGTTCCCTTACCATGAAAGACGAATACAGGGATTCAAAGGGCAAACACAGTCCCCGACAACACGCGGGGAAAATACGGCAATACAAAACTTTACCGTAAGGTGTTACACCAAGGATCATTCACCGATCTGGCCCAACTGAAATGTTTGCAGCCTTTTTGTCACCCTTCCCTGCTCATCCTGGTAATCGATAACCAGACCGACCGGTATCTGCATCTCTTTTTTCCCGTGCTGGACAGCCTGCCGGCGATCCGAGGAATAATAATACTGGCCCGCAAGGGGCGAATAATCTGCTTCGCCGAGCAGTTCTTCCACCTCGGTTTGTGCCATACCCTTGCGCAGATGCCTGGAGATCACCGCAAGGCTGACATAATCCCGGTGCGCCTTGTAGCTGCGACTCGCCGATTCCAGCTCCTGCGCCTGGCTGTTACAGCCGACCAATAACAGGAACACGAGAAACAACAGGAAAGGCGGTTGCAGCCTGAACAGCCTGCGCATCTTAGGGTTTGGCAAAGGTAAACCCCCATTGTTTGAGCTGCTCGATAAAGCCCCCCAGATCCTCAGCAGTATCTTTCAGCACATGCATGAGCACGTTGAATTCGGTCCTGCTTTGGCTTTGCTGAAATTGCTGCTCAATCATAGTCCGTTTACTCGGTCCCAGCCCCTTGGGAGATTTCCAGTCCTCGGTATCAATATCCCAGTTCTGAATGGTCAGGGAAAGTTCGTTTGCCACAGCAACAAGCTCCCAATCATAGGGTCGCCAGCCGCCTGCACCGTAGGGTGGACGAATCCTGGTCGGCGTGACTCCGGCAGCCTTTCTGATGCTTTCCTGGGTCTTTTCCAATTCCTTCCGCACCGCCGATCTGGACAGCCCGGCCAAGTTCGGATGGGTGTAGGAATGATTCTGCACCCTGTGGCCCCGGTCCGCGATTTCTTTCACCGCTGACGGGTAGCTGTCCACTTCCTGTCCTAAAACGTAAAATTCCGCCTTGATGCCGTATCGATCCAGCGTGTCCAGTATGGAGTGCAGCGAGCCGGTCGGAGCCGGGCCGTCGTCAAAGGAAAGCAGTACGGCTTTGCCGGTTCCTCCTGCCGGAGTTGTCAACCTTGTCCAGGTCCTGCCGCCCACATCTATCCTGCCATCAGGCCGGGACATAAAGGTTTTCTGTACATCCTTAATCGCCTGAATCAGCTCATCCGTGCATTGATCGCTCACCTCCAAAGGGCGCGACAGGATTGCATTGAACAGGGCATAGACCACCCGCACATCCTGCGGACGATTCCGCCCGCCCTGCCCTACGGAACCAGAGATTTCTTCCATTCCTTCTCTCTCCGGCCTTTCAGCCGCTGCTGTGAGTTCCCGCCAGGTTCTGCCGCCCACATCTATCCTGCCGTCCGGGCGAGAGAGAAAATCCTGCTGAAAATCCCGAATCGCCTGAAGCAGCCCATCTGTGACCTGATCGCTGACCGGCAGCGGCGTGGATAAAATTTTATTGAACAGAATATAAACAACCTGGACATCTTCGGGTCGATTTTTGCCGTTTTCACCGACTGAACCGGTAAGAGAGTTTGCCATTGTCCACCTCATGAGGAAAGGATGTTTGAAATGCCCGATTGTACTGCCAGCAATGTCGAGAGGTATAAAGTCTCGCCTGGCGGCAAAACTTGTTGAATTGAGAGGTTACAGTATGTTCATCAAAAAAGCTATGAATTCTGCACTCCCTTTCTCAACGAATCCGACGGTATTCTTCCACCGATGATAACATCGTGCATATTCGGGTAGAGTAGCGCAATGATCTTGGCTCTTTTACAGAGGCCTCGCCGCACACGGCTTCCCGATGCTCTTCATACCAAGGCATGCGCCGAGCTCCGGCTCCAGCCCCAGCAATTATAAATTTGGCGTAGTCAGAAAACATCAGACCCATCAAAAGACGGATACTCCGCAAAAAACTCCTTAAAACAAGCATTGGCCCGCAAGCTCTCCTCGTTGTGGGCGACAGCGGTGAAAAAGGTCTCGCTGCCCACGACAATGAGTTTGTGGCGGGCGCGGGTGATGGCAACGTTGAAGCGGTTGGGGTTATTGAGAAACTCGCCCAGTACTTGATCCGGGTCAGAGCAGGTGAAGCCGAACAGGATCACCTCGCGTTCCGCGCCCTGGATGCGTTCCACGGTGTCGATGAGGGGCAGGTCATCGCTACCGCCCAACAGTTCTGTCAAACGGCGGGTTATCCGGTTATTCTGGGCGCGATGGGGCGAGATGAGGGCCAGCTGTTCCTTGTGCAGACCGTATTTACTCAGCAGGCGATGGGCTAGGCGGGCCATGATTTCCGCCTCGATGATTGATTCCTGGCCGCAGCCGTGATGATCGGCACGTACCAGCACCACTGGTTTCTCCGGATCGAGTATCCTGTCCAGCGGGTCGCTGCTGAGCCTGCCCTTGAGCGACAAGCGGGCGGTCGCATTTGCCGGGGCCGGGCGTAATCTGGAATCGTACCAGGTTCGGCTGGGGAATGCGCAAATTTCCGCGTTCATCCGATAGGTCAGATCCAAAAACACGCTCTGTTGCGGGTAGCGGTGCAGCATGGTAGTGAGCAGGGAACGACGGACCTCGCTTTCCAGATCTTTATCATTCTTATCATCCCCTTGGTGCTCAACAGAGTGGTCAATCGGTTCCTTCTCGACCGGGGCTGAACGGATTATCGGCGGCAACTGATGCACATCTCCCAAAAAAAGAAAATTCCCCTTGCCATAAATCAGGCTCAGCATGGCCTGCGGCATCAGGATCTGGGAGGCCTCATCAAAAATTACCCAATCAAAGGGTTTGGCAGGCAGCTTTTTGTTTTTCTGCAACAGATTATCCAAACCATAGCCGGTGGCACCAAGAATGAGGTGTGAAGAGCGCATTACCTGCTCAGGATCCTCCAGCGGTTCCACTTGCATCTTGTCACTGTGTTCTGCAAACTCCGGCCCGTCCCACTTGCCCCATTTGCAGCAGCGGCCCGGAAAATTGGGCAAGGTATGTTGATTGACCAGCTTGACCACCTTGGTGAGCACCTGATCAATGGCCTGATGGGTCAAGGCGCTGACGGCAATGCGGAGCGGCTCATCCCTTGCCTTGGCGTGGCGGATCAGCGCAATCAAAATCCAGCCCAGCAAATTGGTCTTGCCCGTGCCGGGCGGCCCCTGAATCAGACTCAAGCTATGGCGAAAAGGCATTTGGAGTCCCTTTTGTTGGGATGCATTCAAGCCAGCAAGTTTACCCTCAGTACTCAACCATTCGCAGATCCATTCCTGCCACTGCTCAGGCTGGGAAAAATCCCAGGCTCCGGCAAACAGATCCACCAGAGGATGATGAATCTTGCCTGAATAAACAGTCTGCACCACCTCAAGAAGCTTGGGCGTGGTCCAATCGTCTGCGTCTTCTTCCAGCGAATAGGCCAGGTTTTTCTGCAATTGGAGCGTGCCGCGTTGCCGCGAAGAGAGGGCAACCAATCCCTGTTGCGGCTCGTAGCTGTCCACTATCACCGGCATGCCGCTTTGCAAGTCCTTCACGCCCTGGGGAACCAGCTTTAAAAAGTCACCCTGGCGAAATTTTGAAACACCGGCCCCTGCACCATCCACCACTTCAAAGAGATAGAGAAAGCGACCTTCATCATCCAGGCCGGTGCCGTTAAAATGGAGCGGCCCCAGGGCTCGAAATCGCTCCACCCGCTCGGCCAGAGACAGCTCCTGCAAGTCTCTGATATCTTTTTCCTGAAAAGCCCGTTCCGCCTCAATGAAATGTTGATGGGCCAGGCCCCTGCTCAACCCGGCTTGCGCAGGATCATCCATATTATCCTCTTCTTCCCTGTTCCAATCACTGCTCAGATGGGAGGTGATCCATTGTTGCAGCTGCATATTAAGATTAAGAACCGTGGCAAGATGGTCCTCTGCTGTTATGCAAGGGCAAACACAGGGGTTCTCCCCTACGGCACCCGGCAGAGGATCAAAGTGGACAAGGGACGCCGGGACCGGTAAAGTAGGGACACGGCATGCCGTGCCCGTACTTAAACCCAAAACGCGAGCCACATCATACAAGGTAAGCGTGGCAGGAATGGGCAGGGCAAAATGGTTACGCAGCACCTGAGCAAGATCGGTCCACACAGGATAAGAAAAAACAAGGCTGCGACGGAAAAGATTGCGCACCGCCCCATCCTCCATTATCGCTGCCCAATCATTCATACCCTGCCGGATTCCTGAACCAAAAAAGAAAATATGCGGCGCACCATTGTTTTCAGCAGCCTCTTGCCAGAGTTTAAGGAAACAGGTGGAAAAATCACGCCAAACATCACGCCAAACATATTGCCGCTCTGCTTGAGCTGATGTATCCGCAGTCACCCAGGTGAATACCCGCAGGTCCTCACCACGTTTCCCCACTCCCAAGCCCACTGCCGTGGGCAGCATAGTCACAGGATCATTGAGCAGATGGACGAAAAAACAGGTTGCAATATCAGTCGGGAACAGATCAGTCGTTTGCTCAATAAGAGCAATCTTGTTCTGTTCCAAGGCGGTGACAGCGCATTGCAGACGCTCTCTTTGCATGGGGCTGAAATCGGTATTCATTGGGGATTCTGTAGGGGCACGGCGTGCCGTGCCCTTACGGTGTTCGTGGCCGACAAACCAGGCCGAGGCCGCCCCAATATCCCGCAATCCCAATCCTCGCATTTTCTCCAAAGCGCCTTGGGAGAGACCGGGAATGAACTGAATATCTTCCTCTTGCAAGGCTTGCCGATAACAGGAGTCAAAACAGGGGCAACTCAGGCAATGGGCTTGCAGTCGCCATCCGGCCCGGTCTGGAGAATGCGAGAGACAGTGTGCAAAACTCCGCAAAAGAGCGGGCAAGCTTGCTAGATACGGCCGGAGATCAAAGGTATGACGCTGGGGCGTATCATCAAGGGGTGAGCGAATGAGCAGGAAACCGGTGTCGGCAACTTGGGCGGCGAACTCTTTTTCCTGGTCCAAAAAGCTCTTGAGCAAAAAAGCGTAAAAGGCCACCTGCCACTTTTGATGATAACGGGGCCTGACAACGCTTTTAATGTCGCCCACTTCCAAAATGATGCTTTGCTCTCCGGCTGCATCTCTGGATGAAACACGGATGAGATCCGGAATACCGACGCCGTCCACATCCACGCCTGGAATACCAGGTTGCCCCTTACCAGCCAGGCCAAACACCTCCGATAGCTCCGGTAAAGGGGACAACAGTCCAGGCAAGATAAACACACCCTGGGCTAGATATACGTTTCCTACCAGATCCTTTTGCCCGAAAACACGTTGCAACCAATCCCGAGTTTCCGCATAACGGGACTCCAGGGAACGTGGCATCCCGGCCTGATCCTTTTCGCAGACAATATGGAAGTTTTCTTTGAGCTCGCTCAGCTCGGCCATAATCTCCCGTTCAAACGCCACGCCCCTTGCCAAACGAAGGCTTGCGTACTCGTCGTCCACCGGGCTTTGGCGGGGCGGCTGATCCTCGGGCCGCAGAAAAGAAAAGCGGAATTGACGATGACATTGGTGATGACGAAAGTATTCCCCGATGATGGTGCCGGTCAAGGGCCTGATCCGGTAACGCACATCCTTGCCAAGCACAAACATCGGGGCAGGAGCAGCATCTCTATCACCTCCATGACGTTCCTTTTCCAAACGCAACAGGGGTTGGCAGTGACAAGGGAGGTCAAGGAAGGCGGGCCCTTGCTCCTCAGCCTGCTCGGGATGAAATTCAAGATTGCGCGGGTCGCCTGCCACGATTTCGGAAGAACCGTCTTTGTATTGCTGGAAAAAATCAATCAGCCGCTGATCAAAGATACAATCAACGAGTTCTTGGCGCAACATCTCCAGTGGCAAGGTCGTACAAAAGGCATTCAGCGGGAACATCGCCCGCATCACCTTAAAATGACGTTTGATCCAAGCGGCGAAATCATCACGTTGCAAGGGCAGGCAAAGTTTTTCAAAACGGATCCACTTATCACACACGAGGCCGATCTCATCGGACACCACCTCAATATCTTCTGATTGTGCAGCGAAATATTCCTTAACGCTCCAGGCGAGCAGCATATTCCCCACTGCGCCCAGATAGGTGCGGTATTGAAAAGATCCTTTGTCGGCAAGAACCACCTCAATGCCATTATCAAGAAGCACTGCCTTGGCATCCTGGGCCAGCTGCTCACTGATTAACTTCCGGCTGCGGGAAAAGAGCCCGGCAGCAGCCTCGTTGTCCCCGCTCTCTGTTGATTTGAGCACCGCACGCATGGCTTGCGCCGTCTCCAAAGAAACATGACACCCCATGCCGAGCCACAGCAATTCTTTGTCGTCCAGCCGCTCCAAGGTGGGCTCGGCCAGAACCCGCTTATCAGTCTTGGTGTTAATCCATAAAATACGGAGCCGCCGACCAGCAAGCAAGACCTTATCGCCGGGATCAAGCTGCTTGACAATGGATTGCGGAATATCAGCCACTGACTCACCCGCCACATCCAGCTTGTACGCAACCTCGGTTTCCGGAAAATTGGACCAGATTCGATGCTCCACCAGGGCATCCCAATAGCGCCAGCCCCCTGTGTACAGACCCTTGATCTTGTCCTTGCGCAGCCATTGTTTCTTCACCAGCGATTGAAAGATGCTCTCAAGCCAAGTTACCGCTTCCTCATTGCCTGGATCCGCACCCACATCAATAAAGAGATCCTGCACCGCCGCCGGAGAAAGGCGCTTTTTTTCATACAAACATGAAATGATCTGCTGGCTCAGCACGCTGGGTAACATCTTGGGCAATGCCGCCTCCACCTGTCCCCGCCGGGCTAAGCTGAGCAGGGCGAGAAAACGCAAGGCTTGCTGTCCTGCCTGTTCGCCCCGACAGATGCCCCAAAAATGAATAGCCTTTTGCCGCCGATTAGCCCGACCGATACGTTGCAAAAAAGCAGCCACCGAATCTGGCGGCTCAAACAGGAGCACTGCATCCACATCCCCCACATCGATTCCCAGTTCCAAGGTGGAGGTGGCAATGCAGATCGATCTGCTTTGCCTGCGAAAACTGCGTTCTACCCGTTGGCGCTGTTTGGCAGTCAGATTGGAGTAATGCAAATGCGCCATGCCGCGAAACGAACCGAGCCGATTCAACAGCCCAAAAATTTTATCACACCGCCCCCGACTGTTGGCAAAGATCAAAATCTTGTGATAACCCCATTCGCGGTACAGATCATCCAGTAACCCGACCAGCTCCTGTTCATCATTTTTAAGATGCACCAACCTGGGCACGATCTCCCGACTTACCTTGTCGGCTAAAAACACGGTATCAGGGGAGCAACCCAAAAACCGGCCCACTTCCTTGGGATCGGCAAGGGTGGCGGATAAGGCGATCCGTTGCACTCTTGAGCCGATACGCCGTTCCAAACGTTGCAGCAGATAGACCAGTTGCCGACCGCGACATTGATGAATAAAGGAATGGGCCTCATCAATAATCACGGTGCGCACCCGTGCAAGAAAACCGCGCAGATCCTGATTTGAACTGCCCAGCATCACGTCCAGCGACTCGGGCGTGGTGAGCATCAGGGCCGGGCTGCCGCCGCCTCGCAGTTTGACATCACCGGTGCGAATGGCAAAGCCGAGCCCCAGGCGTTCGGTGACAATCGCTTTGAAACGCCGATACAAATCAGCAGCCAAGGCTCGGGTAGGGACGATATAGAGGACGGATTCGTTCGACCCGGAACGGATGACCCGTTCCATACAAGGGGCCAACACGGCTTCGGTTTTGCCGGAGCCGGTGGCGGATTGGAGAATAAGATCTTTTTGCGCCAGGACCGGTTCAATAGCCTGTTGCTGGATGGGATGCAGCTGCTGGAAAGCGCCGTAAAAGGCGCGATAGGTGTTGGGGAGGAGGAGGATCAAGTTTGGACGATTTTTTGATGGGTGGAATCTAATTGATTGAGCAAGGGATTTATTTTTACACGGGCGTTACGCGAACCTCTGAGTAGAGCATTCTTACGGTTCATCTTCATGGATGTCCTGCGCAATCTTCTCAATCGCTTCTATCGACAAACCTGTCAAAGCAGCTATTATTTTGTTGTCAAGTCCTTGCCTCAGCCCATTAATCACAATTTCTCGTTCTTTTTTCTGTTCTCCTTCTTCTTTGCCCTCGTCAAAAGCTGTATCAAGGGAGTTCTTCATATCGCGGTAATACTTCAGGCTCTTTTCGTAGGAGCGAACTTGGTCCGGGGTAAAGCGGGCAATCTCCGCAGTATCAAAAAGCTGCTCAAACACCTGCTCCCGGAGCGTGTCCGGTATTCGTTCCAGCCGGTTCAGGTTCCTGATAACGTACAGCCACTTGTCAAACCGGCTCTTCAGCTCATCCAGGTTTTTGCTGAATTTGGGCATTTCCAAGTAGATGAAGGTCAGCTTATCATAAAACACCCGATTGGTGTCAATATCTGTCAACTTAACATCATAGCGGTATTTTTCAGGTTTGTCTTTGTCTTCGTCAAAAACAAAATCCAGGATAGCCACCGTATACACGGCCTTGAGCTGAAAATTCCAGTCGCCCCGTTCCGCCTGTTCGCGAATGGGAAAGGTGGAGTAATAAAGTGCCCGATCCTTGAAGAAATTCTGTTTGCTTTTCTGCAACTCGACAATGAACTTCTCGCCTCGTTCATTCTCGCAGTAGAGATCGAAGATAGCCTTGCGGTCGATATCGGTATCGCCGAGCTGTTCTGTCTTCTGGTAGGTCAGATCCCGGATCTCTCCCTGTTCCTCTTTGAGCAATTCGTTGAGAAAATCCAGCAGCAGGTTCTTGTTGGGCTCTTCGCCGAAGATCTTTTTAAACCCGTAATCGGTGAACAGGTTGATGTAGCGTTCTTTAGTGGGCATTGTTTATGTTTTTTACAGGTTGCCGAGTGCTCTGGTGCGGTTTACCATGTCGCAATCTTCTGATAGTATGAACGCCATCAGTATATTCTTATTTTTAGGGAAGTACAACCGTTGTGATGGTACAGGGGATGTGGGGACAGTTGCGATTATTTTGGGGATTGGAGGAGGTGGCAAACGAGTTGATTAATTGGGCTCTGACCAATTACGAAGATCAACGAGGAAGAAAGACTGCGTTCTTTAGTGTCTTGACATCTGTCCCTTCGGGAAGCTCTATCTCGGGGGGAATCAAGATCTGCTGTTTGTTTTTTTGTTTCTTTCCCTGTAAATATTTCATGACATTTTTTCGTTCTTGGTTAATTAAAGATTGTAAAAGGATTGAGTATATTGACTGGTTTTTTGTATTTTTTCCACGGCCTTCGTCGGTTTCTTTTTTAACAGCGTCCTTCAGGCTACTTATGTCTAAATTGCTTGCTGAAAGTATCTTTGCCGTCACTTCAGCAAGCCTTTTCAAATCAGAAGGCATGATATTCTCCGATGAATTCTCCCATTCATTTCTTATAAAAGAAAGAATCGCTTTCATTTTTTCATAGGACTCATTTTTTTGATCCAGAAAGCTAGAAGACGACAGGCTCTCCATTTCCAATATTGATAAGTCTGCGTTGTCGAGAACAGCCTTAATTTGCGCAGCCAACCTCTCCCTACTCCAACTTATAGTGCCGCCTTTATATGAAAAATCATGTGTTGCCTTGCTGCAAGCATGTTCCAGTAAGGTTTTAACCTGTACTTCAAATACACAGTTATCTAAATATTTTTCAGTAACGCCTTTATGAAGCCTGCAAAGCATTCGTATGCTGTTGAAAGAAAAATCAGTTGGTCTTGACTTAACAGTTTCCCCAGGCTTTTTATCGAACATATCGTAACACGCCGATACGAGATCCACTGCATTGGGGACATACCGTAAATTTGGTACTACAATGGTACATGCATAAAAATCGTCGATTTCAGCATCACTATATCTTCCGGTAGACAACTTTGAAGCATAGCTTTCTTCTGACTTTAGTCGGTGTTCAAAGAACCAATCGTTTTTTTCACATGATTCTAAAAGAAGATCACCTACCTCTGCCTTCAAAGCAGAGTATTTATCCCAGAGTTCCTGATGCTTAACTCTTATAGAATGCTCAACCTTCATAACTAGTTATAAAAGATAATAATGAATCATGACGTTTTTTCCTATAATCCTCTTCTGTGGCAGCCCCCATACTATTGGATGCGTAAATCCTTACAGTCTCAGGGTATGTCGATATATCACCAGCTTTTTTTATTTTAGTAAATGCTTCATCAACTTGTGAAAGAAAGACGTTAAATATTTCAGCCATTTTTTCAGGTGTTAGCGTATCGATAACACATGAAAGTGCCAATAATGCCCAAAGAGAGTATAGGTCAGTAGTTAACCTTTTGGCATGATTAGTTATGCATTTATTCTCTTCTTCCATTTTGGAAATAAAATCTTTTAGAGAAGTAAAATGATCTTCGAAAGCCTTGACCTCTTCTTTGGTCAGAAGAAAATCTGGTTCATCATCATCTGGATCCAATACTAACTCATCCTCATTCTCAGGTAGTTCAGATAACGTGAAATTATACTTCCCGTATAGAACATCAAGATCGCTCTGGGGGAAGCCGACAAATCGTTTCTCTAGCACCAATAGCATAAGAATTGAAATAAATTCAACATCCTTCATGCGCTTATTTTTCTGGGTAGAAGAGACTTTGATGTTTTTCCAGAAAAGGCCTGGGAGAATTTTCAGATCGTCTACTTCTGATTCTGCTCTATTGACAAACCAACCATCATATCTCGCATGCCTTAATTCTTGTGGAGTCAGCTGTTTCTGGCTTCTATTAACCCTGAAGAACACCTCGTTCCAATCTTCCTCATCAAGTATTGAGCGTAATTGTTCTACCGAAAAAATATAATTGTAGAATTTTGAAGAATACACTTCATTTAAATCTTTAAATTTCTTGCCTCTGAGCTCAATAATTGGGAAGCTTTTTGGAATTGCAAATTTATTATGATAGTATCTTAAAATAGTCTGAAGGCGTTGCTTCCCATCGACTACGTTATACTTAGGTCCCTTGGGAGTATTTTCCTTTTGCAGATAAATAGCAGGGCTAGGATAATTATTAAATATGGTATCCAGAAAAAAATATCTATCCTTAGGTGCCCAAACACTACGCCTTTGATAAGGTGGGTCGAGATTAAGTCTTTCTTGGCCTTCCATATCTAAGAACCAAGATAAGTCTAGCTGATTTGGTGTTCGATCAATCGCCATTTTTTAAATTCCTCTTTATCCTTTTCACAATAAGAGACTTTCTTATCCCCTGAATATTTTCTATTTCTGGTTTCGTTAAGCCTATTTTGGTCAAAACTTCTTTGTCTTGGTGAGCTAAGAGCTCATCAAAGCCCATTGTTCTAAATTTCTTTCGGAATCTTACAAAAGCATCATTGTCGATACGCTGGTACGGTATTGGAATGTCTTTGAACTCATTAGGAGTTAGCTCCAGTACTCCACCACCATAGCTGCGGCCTCTCAATTCACAGAACACCATAGTAAGTGAGTTATAGAAAGAATATATAACGCTTTGTATATCAACTCCCTCAAGTGGGGTAACCCTGTATGCCGTATCAGTTACAAGGACATTTGCTTCATTGAGAATTAGCTTTGGAATTTCATGTATTCTCTTGAAAAAGAATGCTTGACTCTCCCATATTACCGGTATGTTATACCAAGGAGTTCTCCGCTTCATTTTGAAACGATTAGTTAGCCCCATTAGCTCCCCCTCTTTTAGATATTCTGCTATAGACAGAGGAGGGGTTGTCATATTGAAGTCGCATAACAAGTGACAAGTCACACCATTTTTTTCAATTTCCTCAAAGGCTGCTTTATCTAGAACGACATCGCCTTTAATGTCTGAACTTTTCTGGATGATTGGTCTACTTATATTGCGCTCACCAAATGAATTTATTTTTTCCTTGTCTAGAATAAAAAATTTATTAGCAGCAGTCACAATGCCTGCGACTGCAACGCAATAGTCACTGACCGGAAGGAGTGTATCGATCGATTTGTGGAGAAATGTTAAATCTTTTTCGGAAACAGATAGTTGTGACCATTTATTTGAAATACTTTGATCTATGATTTTTTGTTGCAGGCGGGGTTTTCCTGAAAAATTAGTTGCATTGTCACATACGAAAAAACCAACATTAGCAGATGATTTATAACACTCTATTACAACAACATCTTGTTCGATTCTGTCAAATTGGAAATGATCAAAAATATGCAAATTTATTTGTTGAAATGTTTTTATTAATAGCGATCTCAACCAACCTGCATGATTTACATATAGCAATTCTTTAGGAACTACAAGATGTAAAGACCCTTTATCAGCAAGACAGTTGATAGATTTTAAAACAAAGAATGTCCAAAGATTTCGAAAGTTTTTACTTTCAACTCCGCTTTTTTTGAAATATTCTCTACACTTCGATGAGCAATCTTGGTCTAAGATTTTATAACTAACATAAGGTGGGTTACCTATAACAATGTCGTATTTTCCAGATGGCTCTTCAATTTCTGTAAAATCTGCACATAAAAAAGAGGTAGATATATTCGAAAATGAACTAGCTTGACAGTGATCAATAAACTCAACTTCATTGTCATAGGCATCTACATGTATATCAAGACTTCCCTCTTCTGAAATACCGTTTAGCGCTTTTACAAATGAACCATGCCCAACGCTGGGCTCTAAAACATTAAGCTTGCCATGGTACCCGTCTATGCTAGCTAAAAGATTGCTACAAACATACCTAGAGAGTTTTTCTGGGGTAAAAAACGATCCTTTTTTTTTACTATTAACCAATATATTCTTCCAAGATACGTGTATGTGTTAGAGGTTTTCCCCCCTCGGTTGCTGAAGTTAAAAACGCTTCTAAAGTACACTATGTTGAAGCCAATTCCAACGACTAGATATCGGATGGTAATTAGGGACATCTATGATAAGGACATAATTTGGGGACAGACCACGTTTCTCACCGTTTACGATATCGGTGCAAGAACACGAACGATGGATACCTCACCGACTGATAAAACCAGCCTTGTATTTTAATAGCGTGCAAAAGGAAGAAAAAAGATGCTGTCAAACCGCATCCCATTACCGGGCAACATGACCAACCAGAAACGGCAGCACCAACAAGCCTCTTCTCCCCCTCAGCCATCCAGCACCCAAACCGCCGATAATGGAAATACCCATCGAATCTGGAGCCGCAGCAATTCCCGACCGCACAGTCTTTGAACAGCTCGCCCGCCGGGATGAGCTCATAATGAACGCGCCGAATAAGGCAAAGACTGAGCCCGGTCCGGCATTGGCGAGTGTCAGTTTGATCGGACCTGCCTGAGCGTTAATGCGGGTTTTTTCCCCGCCCATCACACCGATCACAAAAAGCTTATATCCAAGGACAATACTCACAATGCCCGTATTTTAGGGGTCAGACCACCATTCCCTCTTATCAAACAGAATATGTCTTCTGTACAACTCTATTCCGCCTTTCCGCCCTGAGCTTCCAAATGATATTTTACCGTATCGTAAATATTTTTTGCAAAATCATAAAATTGCTTCACCTGTTCCGAAGTCGGTCTGCCGTCGGGCAGAAAACCGAAGGCTCCGGGATAACGGGATTCAATATACAGCATGTTAAGTTTATTGATAACAATTTCATCTTGTTCAAGGTCGATATATTTCGTTGATTCGGCAAACAGTCTGTCCAGGTCATGAATCCTTGGAACTGCTCCTACGTATTTCTCAAGAACAGCTTTCAACGCTTTCTCGACACACTGCTGCGCATGAAAACTTGCCGCCCCGGTCGCAACTCCGCTATGCAGCAAAGATTCGGCGGCGCACAGGTCTTCCTCGCACGCCTGAAGCCAAGCGGATACGGAGAGTTTCATATCAAAACTTTTCCTTTTTCCAGCACTTCTCTGGTGAATGAATTATCCGCTTTAACAAAATTATCCCATTCGCGCCTCGTATACACAATCAAGTCCATAGGAACCTTACGTTTTAAAAACTTGAAATATTTTTTTACAAAGGAATAATTTTCAATTCTTTCGTCAAAACTCCTCGGAATATCGTCTCTGTCCAGCACTACGATTAAATCTATATCGCTGTCGTCACCGACTTTTCCGTATGCATATGATCCGAACAGCACGGCTTTATACGGCTTCAGCTCGGTCAGAATATTTTCCAACTCAGTCTGGTAATTCTGTAGCATCTGCTTTTCCGCTTTCATATCAATATGCTTTACGCCTCCCTCAACGTCGCCTGCAATGAGATAATGACAACTCAACTCGTTCTGCTTAAAAAGAACATTACTCCCTGTACCATCAATAGCAATTCATATCAATAAAACAAAATGTTGAGAAGTGAACCCCAGTGGACTCCCCCTCGGTGCGACGGCCAATCTGAAGAAATTCAAGGCATCTATGCTGGACATCGGCCTGATGCAACGGCTCTGTCAGGTACCGGCGAAGACCGAGCTGCTTCAGGAAGACCTGCTGGCCCGGCATAGTTCGGAACTTTTTTATTGGGCACGGGGTGCGGAAAAAGGGGACAATTTTGTTAATGCAAAGCAACTCGTTCCAATTCTTCACGAACAACCTTCCGCAGGGTTGTTTCGCTGACAGGCTCCTGCTTCTTATGAAGATATTCACGAAGTGCTTCATTGATCATTGTCTGATAACCGGACCCTGACGAGTCTGCCCGTTCACGAAAATCTTCAAGTACATCATTGTCGAGGTACATAGTGATACGCGTTTTTCCGGGCTGTTGAATGACCGAGCCGCGCTTGGCAGCGGAAAAATCATATTCCTTCTTCATAGTGTTTTCTCTCTTTCGGGGTTGCAGGGCGAGCTGAAATCAAGCGAATATTTTCGCCCCTGTAGGTGTAAACAACGACTAGGGTGCGATGTAAGGAATCAAGGCCGACACTCACAAAACGTTGTTCATAGACTGTATCATCATCTTCACGAGTCAAGGTCATGGGATCAAAAAGAACGGCTTCCGCATCTGAAAAACGCACTTTGTGCTTATCAAGGTTGATTTTTGCTTTTTTCGGATCCCAAGTTATATTCATAGTGAAATTATACATACAATATATGTACAGGTCAAGTACAGCTATCCGCGCCGCAACATCACCCCAGAACAATCTCCTGATGGACAAAATCCAATTGATTGACCAAACCTTTTATTTTCAACCGGGCCTCCCGCGCCCCTGTTTCCTTAAGCGTAGCAGCCAACTGCTTCTGTAATTTCTTCGGCTCCGGTTGCCAGTCATAGGCTTTGGCGTGCAAATGGATCAGTTTTTCAGCCAGGGCTTGCCACTCCTTACTGGATAGATCGTGCAAATCATAGATCTTCAGACGATTCCAAGCCTTGGCATAATTTTCTGCGAAATAGGGCTGCTCTGTTGCACTGCGAGTATCCAGCCGGTCATAATCCTCGCCCTTGACCGTGGCGAAAAAATCATCGGTAAAGGCGAACACCGGATAGAGACCGCTTGACTGTGCATCCGGGCAAAAAAAGCGCTGCAAAATAGCATAGCTTTTGCGGCGCATAGTAACCCGAGTCTGGGCAATGGCTTCTGCCTCGTCAAAGAGCAGCACCCAACCCTTATAGCCCATCTGCTGAAACATAAGCCCCAGAGCTTCAACCATATCCACATACGGCTCCCACCCCGTGCACGTCAGGGATTGCTCCTTGTAAAAAGAAACCTCACGATACCTCAGGGCCTGCCTGAGCCGAACCAGGGGCGGCGAATTACCGTTCAGGGCATTGGCCAGGATCCAGGGAAATTCACGAGGCCGGAAATGGGCATGCTTTTTCAACGCTTTTTGTCGCTTGGAAAGCTCCATATCGTCACTGGCCAGGGCTGTGAGCACTGCTTTGAAAACATGGGGCATACACTCGGGAATGATTGCTAGGGGATCAGCCTTTTTGTCGTGCAGCTGTTTTTCATCCCCTTTTGCCTGAGTCTTATTTTTAGTCCAACGCTCCCACACTTCCACCAGCGAGTCATCACCCTCTGGAAAGAAGATCTGACTCATCAAGGCGCGATACACCTGACGAAAGTCGTGCAGAGGCACTTCTCTGGGGTCAAGATTGATTGAGCTGACCACAAAACCCTGCTCCAGTGCCCGCTGCCGAAGATAGGTCAGGCTGTGGGATTTTCCCTGGCCATAGGAACCGCAGACGCAGAGATGAGCGCCCTTGTTCTTGGCCAAAGCCTGCGTACCTTGATCAAACATCGTGTTCAATTGGCTTTCACGAGCGGTCAGCAGGCTCACCCCGAAAGGATCAAACAGACCCTCCCGCAACCGTTCCACGGCCCGTCGCAACGTAAAATTATTCGCCTCTTCTAAAAGAGAGGAAAAAACTGACATATCCATTAATTACTTATCCCAGCTCGGCTGAAGTTGTTCCACTTTTTCCTGCTCCATTTCCTGCTGGCTGGAGACGACATGCTGCTTAAGATCAAGGTCTTCAGCTGGTGCTTCGCCCTGTTCAGCCATATCGAGAATGCTGATCAGCTGTTTAATGAAGAGGCGCACCTCGCTGAGCAATCCCATCTTTTCCTGATTTGTGCAGACATCCTCTAACAACTTGTCCGGCACCGAATTCGCAGCTTCCCAGCGGTAGGATATCTCATGAATACGGCGTAAACAGCGACCCAGCTCTATCAGTTCTTTGGAGGCCAAGGGGGTGCGATGGAGATCAATCAACACGCCCCGGTAGTTGAGCTGTTTCTTTTGACCGATGGTCCGTACTCGGCTCCACAAGGCGTCATAGGATTTAAAACCCTTTTCCGAGAGCAATACGTCGGGAATAATGGAGAAAAATATATGAAAATATTCAGAATGTTCGGAGTTATCGATCAGCAGACGCACATTTTCATAGGCCGCATTGCGCACCGAAGCCGACTGGCCAATGACGGTTTCCAGTTCATCAAGCAATAAAATCAAACCCTTGTAATCAAGATGCCGCAAGAAAACGTTCAGGGAGTTGAGCAACTGCTTACTGTTGGATTTGTTGACCACCTCAAAAATACCAAAGGGTTTCAACTCACGCTTGGTCGTCTTGCCACCCTCAAACCAGTGGAGGATAGTTTCCCGACCGGTGTCCCGTTCTTCCTGCTGCTCTCCCTCTTGTAAGGGCACAAAACGATTATGGGCCAGTGCGGTGAGGGCGTTGGCAAAATTGATGTTCATGCCCGCTAGATTACGCAGGGTTTCTCCCATGTCGGCTAGTTGCGCAAGGGAGGGCACCTCTTTTTCAGCCATAGTATCCAACCATTGCTGCAACAGATTGCGAATACCGATGCCCTCGAAACGACCACGGAGCTGTTGGGTAATGGCTTGGTAGACCGCCTCAAACTTATGAATCGGCGTTTCGCGGGTCAAAACCACAAAGGAAACCCCAAAACCGTTGTGCAGGGCGAGGTGGCGAATAATCGACATGAAATGGGTTTTGCCGTCGCCGTAATCGCCGCTGAGAAAGCGTACCTTTGCTCCGCCCTCAGCGATGTAATTGGTTAAATCATCTTCGATAAAGGTGAGCCAATTATCGCGGCCCACCGTGAAAAACGGTACATAATCAGCCGGAACGCTGCCTTTGCGGAGTTCCTCGATAATAGAGCGGGCCTGGAACGGTTTTAACTGGTCCAGCTCTTCCATACTCTTCATATTGTCCTTTCCTGAAAGGAAATTCCGGTAATTTGCCGACGCTCGCCATCACTGTCGATCAGCCACAGGGAATTGTTACGCCCTGGTCGCAACTGCAACATCAGGCCATTGGACGTGCCACCGATACCCGCTTCAAAATAGCGCCAGAGGTCCACGCCGAACTGTTCCAGGCTATAGCCTCGAAACTTGCTTTTATCCATATTGATGAAAAATGCTTTGCTTTGCAGGGAAATCACATATTCCAGATAAAATTGTTGCATCGCCACGGGATGCCCCGGCGCTGCATCCTCTTGTTGATTGATCTTTTTATAGGTTTCGTACAGACCGTCAACAAAGGCTTGCGGATCTAAGGGGCGATCGTAGAGTTGTTTTTTCAAACGCAGTGCTGCGGTGACAATGCGGCGGGGATCAATGGATTTGAGTACTTTTTTATTGATGGTGGTGGCGCGGTTACTAAAATCAATCTCGCCTTCAATGCCCTTGAGGACCGTGAAACGGGGGAAGTCGATTACAATGGGCAAATCAGCCTCCTCGGCCAGCCGGGAAAGGTCTTCAATAAACTCAAAACGATATTTATCCACTTGTTCACTGGTGTATGCCCGCAAGGTCTCGAAAAGAGGTCTGCACTCGCCTAAGGCTTCCTCGTCTTCCACGCTTTGCGCTATTTTGGAGTTCAACAGCTCTTCGAGTTGCAGATAATCATCGCGACCCAGGCAGCGCACACATGTTTTAATAAAATCGGCCAGCCGCTGGCCGCGATTAAGCTCTTGTTGAAACGGCTTGAGAATATTGTTTAAATTTTCCTGGTTTTCTTGCAAAAAGCTTTCGGTATCCATTGATTTATTAACTCATTTAATTTTATTTTGAATGTATTTCACATTCCACATCATTCTTTTCGAGATCTTTATATATCAAGAATTGTGGTTCAATACAAGTGAGATATAGTTTCCGTAGGGGCGCTTCGCGAAACGCCCCTACAACGAGAGCGGACACCTTATTGCTCAAGCGAAATTTTTATTACGGGACAATATATTAGCTGCAATCATGTCTTTTCTTTTACTAAAGACATTATATTAACTTTTACTCCGTCTCGTTATCGGTTAAGATAACGACATGCTCACCTCTATCCCCGCACTTCTCACACCGTCGGAAACAGAACAGCTCCTGGCGGAACGCTTCAAGACCCTGCGCCTTCAGGCAGGGTATAAACGGACCACCCTGGCCGCTCGGGCCGGAGTGTCTCCGGCATCCCTGAAACGCTTTGAGACAACAGGGCAGGTATCCCTGAAAAATCTTTTGCGTTTGGCCCACGCCCTTGGTCGGCTGCCGGAATTTGCCGACCTTTTTACTCCTCCTGAGGCCCGCTCTCTGGCTGAACTGCGGGAAGCATCCCGGAAAAAAATACCGAAACGGGGCAGGATTTGATATCACCCTGCTGACCCGCAACCATGATGATCTGCTGCGGGGCCTTCCGGCTGATGCTGTTTAACATCCTGACCCATAATCGCGACGACCATGTGAAGAATTTCAGTTTTATTCTGGATGATCGCACAGGGAAATGGTCTCTGGCCCCGGCATACGATCTTACCTTTGCTGACGGCCCTGGAGGTGAGCACAGTATGACCGTGGCCGGTGAAGGCCGGGCTCCTGCGTACAGGCAGGTTGCCGAGCTGGCAGGGCAGTACGGTGTTGCTGAGAACGAACTGGAAATGATGATTGACGAGGTTGTTGCTGCTGTGGAACGGTGGTCGGAGTTTGCTCGGGTTAGAGGGGTAGTCAGTGCGAAGATTTCTCGGCGGTTGGCTGTGGTGCGGTTGGGGCGGAAAGGGTAAGCAGAGATTAAGGAACAGTGAGGTGACTGCTGTCAGATTGCCATTGAATCTCTTGTATAATCAGACTGAAGAGAATAATATACAGGCAGAGACAACATCTATGGAGGGAAAAATATGCAGGCTATAGAAATGCATGCACGGGTAACGAAAGGTCGTGAAATTCGCCTGAAACTCCCTGAGAATATACAGCATGGAACAGTCAAGATTATTGTGCTGTATGATGAGGCGGCAACACATGATCCGGTGATGACAAAACGACAGTTCGGTCAATTCAAAGGGCGAATACAGATAAGCGACGATTTAGCTTTTTACAGAGCACTAGGCCGCCGTTTTAACGGCGGGTAAATTGCTCTAATAGCCTTGCCGGGCCAATTATGTTCCAATTCTCGTCTTTTAAGCGACTCACCGTGTGCCACCATACCCTGCCGTTCAAACAATTCTCCAGTAGATGTAAACAATGAGACCGTTCCCTATCTAAGTTGTAGTATCCTTTTATCCCGGCCTTGCGCTGTGCTTGACAGAAGCTGATGTAATACTCTGCTAGCCATTCAAGCATATCTTTACTCAGTATGAGTTCATTACGGGCGTAGATATGGATTAATGTGTGGCTTACCTGCCACCGTTTCCCTCTCTTCGCTAGAAGACCGTAATTGACCAGCTCATTCAGGGCATTGCGGGTTCGGCGTTCATCAAAATCGAAAATAAAGACTATCGTCTCACGAGCAATGGGGGCAAAGGCCAAAGTACCTGCAACACTTAGTGCTAGCCGGGCACTTTCATTCACCTGCGCTACGCTGCGCCGCAGCAGCAAGGCGGCATTCTCCTCCTGATGCTCGCCGTCGCCCAGCTCTTTAAACGGCTCTTTCTCCAGCCAGCGCAGGTAGTCTGCCGTGTTTTCGCCCGTACAACCGACATAGCGACCGGCAATCCGCAGCCCTACGGGCCAGCCGCCCAGTATTTTGCAGATACCTTGCACACTCTCATCAGCAACATCAACCCCGCTGTACTCACAAAACAAGTCCACTGCCGGTTTGTCTTCCAGTGGCTTCAGGTCAAGCCGGAAGCCTTGCGCATCCGATCGCTTCCTGCTGGTGATCAGTACCCCGCAGGTACTGCGCAGATCAAGCACCGCTTTTAGATCTTCAGCTTCTTCCGCCCCGTCGAGAATGAGCAGGGCCTTCTTGCCTGCAAGGGCTGTCTGCATCGCAGTGGCAAGCCCCGCCTTCGCCTCGACCTGGAAGGCTTGGCAAATGGTTTGCAGGGCCATATCCGTACTCGGCTGTTGATAAAAGATATGGAAGACAATGCCGTCCGGGAAGCGGTCTTCCTCCAGTTCATCCAACTTATGCACAGCCTGAGCCGCCAAGGCACTCTTGCCCATGCCGCCCGGCCCGCATACAGCCACGACTTTGCCGGGGTGTAACTGCTCTATCAGCTCGGTAAGCTCTTTGTCCCTACCGAGAAAGCAGGCATTCAAGGGTGGGAGCTGGCGAGGCGGTTCCGGGGGCGGAGCTGTATTGTAAACGTTGATCTGCTTGGCAATAGCCCCGTCACCTATTCCGACGTTCTGGTCTTTGCCTTTGTTTTCGAATCGGTTATCCATGTGTATATCACCTGCATTCACACCCCGCGATAAATCACGGGGCTATTATCGGTTGTCCCTCCGGGACAAGGAAGAAAGGCCGTCCCGGAGGGACGCACCGAACATAGCCCAGGGTTTCAACCCTGGGGCGTAGGCCGCAGCCCTCACATTCCTGCCATCTCCCAGCAGCTTACCCACGGGCAGCCGGATAAGCCAAGGCACAAAGAACATCCTTGAGTAAATGCTTCCGCAACAGTATGATGCGCATATTTATCAGCCTGTTTCTGTACGCAACTCTACCATACACCTTCCTGCCTTGTCAGCAAGATACAAAGAGCATATTCCCGTGACCTCAGAACCCAAATATATCTCCGTGCGCGGCGCACGGATGCACAACCTGAAGAACATCTCCGTTGATCTGCCCCGCAACCAGCTGGTGGTCTTTACCGGCCTGTCCGGCTCCGGCAAATCCACCCTGGCTTTTGACACCCTGTACGCCGAAGGCCAACGTCGCTACGTGGAATCCCTGTCCACCTATGCCCGCCAGTTCCTCGGGCAGATGGACAAGCCGGACGTGGACCTGCTGGAGGGCCTGTCGCCTGCGGTCTCCATCGAGCAGAAGACCACCTCCAAGAACCCGCGTTCCACGGTGGGCACGGTGACCGAGATCTACGACCACCTGCGCCTGCTCTTTGCCAGGGCCGGGCAGCCCCATTGCCCCAAATGCGGAGAGGCCATCAGCTCCCAGTCCATTGAGGACATGGTCAACACCCTGCTGAATCGCTCCGAGGGCGAGAAGGTCATTTTGCTGGCCCCCCTGGTGCGTCGTAAGAAGGGGAGCCACGAGCAGATCCTCCAGGAGCTGCGCAAGGACGGCTATGTCCGGGTGCGGGTCGACGGAGAGGTCCGTCCGCTCAGTGAGGAGATCAAGCTGAAGAAGAATACCTTTCACTCCATCGAGGCGGTGGTGGATCGGCTGGTGGTCAAGCCGGGTATTCGCAGACGGATGGATGAGTCGGTGTCCACGGCAGTTGGCCTGAGCGAGGGCTCCATGCTGGTTCAGTTCCCGGACAGCGGCGAGGAGGTGCTGTTCTCCGAGTCCGCAGCCTGTCATAGCTGCGGGATTTCAGTGCAGGAGCTGTCCACCCAGCTGTTCTCCTTTAATAATCCCCAGGGGGCCTGCCCGGAATGCAGCGGCTTGGGGGTTAAGCAGGTCTTTGCGGAACAGCTCATCGTACCCGACCCGAGTCTCCCGCTGGATGAGGGGGCTATTGCCCCTTGGTCGCGGCGCAAGCTGGCCACCCATAATGCCCAATGGATCGAGGCTCTGGCTACCCATTACGATTTTGATCCGGCAACGCCCTTTAACAAGCTTTCTGACGAAGTCCAGCAGGTCTTTCTCTATGGTTCTGGCAACCAGCGCATAGAGTTCCGCTACAGCCGGGGCAACAGGCATTTGGTATCTCAGATCCCCTTTGAGGGGATTATCCCGCGCATGGATCGTCTCTTCCTAGAGACCACCTCGTCCAGAGTGCGGGAGGAGACAGCCCGATTTATGAAGGAGCAGCCCTGCCCGGTTTGTCATGGGGACCGGCTCAAGCCCGAGGCCCTGGCTGTCTTGGTAGGCGGCTATTCTATTGTTGATCTCACCCGGATGTCCATTGACCACCTCATCAAGGAGCTGACAGACATGGAGTTCAGCGGGCGGTATCAGATGATTGCTGAGCCCGTGCTCAAGGAGGTGCAGGAGCGTTTGGGCTTTCTCTACGGGGTAGGGCTGGGATATCTTTCCCTGGAGCGCAAGGCAGGAACCCTGTCTGGCGGCGAGGCCCAGCGGATCAGGCTGGCCTCCCAGATAGGCTCCCGGCTGGCCGGGGTGTTGTACATCTTGGATGAACCCAGCATCGGTCTGCACCAGCGCGATAATAATAAGCTGATCAAAACCTTGTTGAGCCTGCGCGACCTGGGCTATACGGTCTTCGTGGTGGAGCATGACACCGACACCTTCGCCTCGGCAGATCATATCCTGGACATCGGCCCCGGTGCTGGCGTGCATGGGGGCGAGATCCTTTATTCCGGCCCGGTTGCAGGTCTGCTGGATTGCAAGGAATCGTTGACTGGTGGCTATCTCTCCGGCAGGTTGTCTATTGCTGTGCCTGAAAAACGACGAAAGGTGCGCAAGGCGGCTAAGTATGGCCTGATGGTCAAGGGGGCCACCATCAATAATCTCCGTAACCTGACCGTCCGCTTTCCTCTGGGGGTGATGACCAGCGTCACCGGGGTGTCGGGCTCGGGCAAGAGTTCCCTGGTCATGGACACCCTGTACAAAGAGGCACACGCAGTGCTTCAGGACGGCGACAGACCTCGGCTGCTGCACGGGCTGGATCAGCTGGATAAGGTCATTGATATCGATCAGAGCCCCATCGGGCGGACGCCGCGCTCCAATCCGGCCACCTATACCGGCGTGCTCACCCCCATCCGGGAGCTGCTGGCCCGCCTGCCTGAGTCCAGGGCACGGGGTTATAAGCTAGGGCGCTTCAGCTTCAACATCAAGGGGGGGCGTTGTGAGTCCTGCGAGGGGGACGGGGTGCTGCGCATTGCCATGCATTTCCTGCCGGACATCTACGTCACCTGCGAGACCTGTCAGGGCAAGCGCTATAACCGCGAGACCCTGGAGATCAAATATCGGGGTAAAAATATTGCCGACATTCTGGCGATGACCGTGGAGGAGGCCCTGGACTTCTTTCAGAATATCCCGCCCATCAAGAATCGGCTCCAGACGGTGCTGGATGTGGGGCTGGGCTACATCACCCTGGGCCAGTCCTCAGTAACCCTGTCCGGGGGCGAGGCCCAGCGGGTTAAGCTGGCCCGTGAGCTGAGCAAACGCTCCACTGGTCAAACCCTGTACATCCTGGACGAACCCACCACCGGCCTGCATCCGGCGGATATTCAACACCTGCTACTGGTGCTCAACCGACTCGTGGACAGCGGTAATACCGTGGTGGTGATCGAGCATAACCTGGATGTGATTAAGACGGCAGACCATATTATTGATATCGGCCCGGAAGGCGGGGACGGGGGCGGACAGGTGGTTGCCTGCGGCACGCCGGAGGAGGTGGCTGCGGTGGAGGAGTCCTTTACCGGACGGTTTTTGCGGCAGGTTTTGGGGGAGGGGGATTAATACCTCGTAACTTCTCTGATTATTATGCAATATATGCGAGGTAAATGCGATGGAGCGGATTGACTTCTTATATTAACTCGGAGGTAAAGAAATGGAGATCTTAGCCTTTCTATTTGGAATAATGATACTGTTGGTCGTTTTTACCTATCTCTGGGATATTTTTTTGTTCTTTATTATGATTATAGTCAATATCTTCCCTTCTATTATTGGCATACTCCTATGTGTTTCTATATGGGCATCTGGTCATGATAACATTGGTGTAATCGTATTGCTTGGTAGTTTTATTGGACAAGGTGTATGGAGCAGCTCCAAAACAGGCAAAAAAACTATTGAGAGTGTAGGGAAATTGTTAGGTAACCTCTTTATTCCTCCACCATAATCTGAATTAGCTACGTAGGCCTGATAGAGTGCGACGAAATCAGACAATGTGAGCAATGCGTTCTTCGCTTTCGTTGCACTCAAGCAGATCTACCCGACTTTTACCGATACATCCCTATGACCTCAGAACCCAAATCAATGAAGAAATCCCGTTGTGGATAACTGGGAGGGTTAATCATGCGTACTCTTACTTTGGCAGTCTCTTCCCGCGAAGAGACGAACCGACGCTTCCTTCAGGCATTTGAGGGAAAACCACAGGGAAGCCTGCTCACCTTCGAATCACCCTCCCTCCTTTTTACTCTGCTGACTGCCGAGCGATGGGATTTGCTCAAAATGATGACCGGTGCCGGAGCAATGACGGTACGAGAAGCGGCGGAAAGGGTAGAGAAGGACATCCGGGTCGTGCAGGCTGATGTGGACGCGCTGTTACAGGCAGGCATCCTTCGGAAAAACGGCGACGATGAGGTCGAGTTTCCCTTTGAAGCCGTGCATGTGGATTTTATGCTCAAGGCGGCGTAAAGGATACAGCGAGCACCACGAATAACTGCAACCAAGATTCTCTCTATAGAGTCGCCGTGTCTTTTACTCTTTACCGGGCGGTTTCTGAGTTGGCAAGAGTATTGGGATGCTGAACTTCACTCTGGAGACTGTTTCCTCTCCCTTGGAGCTTTTCCCTTTGCTTCCCAGTGTAAACATTCCGGCGACTACACCAATCCCTCCCTGTGT
>CBFDDU010000020.1:0-29245 GCA_965603655.1 uncultured Candidatus Electrothrix sp.
GCATCAGTGCTCATGTAGATGCATTCCGCAGTTGCGACCCAGGAGGTGGAATATGTCCTGACCGGGGCCGGCGCTTCCCTGGTCTTTGGCGGCACCCATATGCTTCCTGTTCTGCTGCGACATTGGTACGGGGGGATGGAGCAGGGGCCCTTTTTTCGTGAACAGGCATATCTTTCCTCCTGTTGCGGTGCCTATGACGAGTTGAACGCTCTGCTCACCCCGGAATGGCGCAGCCTTTATAATACGCATGAGGCCCTTGAGGGGCTTTTAACGCCTTTTTTTCAAGCAGGCCGAGCAGGAAATTTTCTCGATATGTTTTCTGCCGCCAATATCCGACTGAAGGGCGGGCATATGCAGCTTCCTTTGATGGAAAGAATGACCAGCGCATATGGGATGACTTCGCTTTCCCCCTTATTTGATGAGCGGTTGCTTGACATGAGTTTTCGCATGCCTCCTGCTTTGAAAATCAGTCGAGGCATTGAAAAAAGGATTATTCGTCAGGCTTATAACAAGTCGTTACCCAAAAGTATTATTGAGCAAGCAAAGAGCGGGGTAGACTTCCCGGCCCGTTTTTGGTTGCGTAGAGAGTGTAAAAAATATGCTCGTAAGATTTTGAGCAGAAGGGTGGTCAAGAGAGCCGGGATTTTTAACCCTGGCAGGGTTGAAGAGCTGCTTGCGCTTGCACCTGAACAGACTTTGCCCCGGCATGAACGTACGTTATGGCTCTTGGTGACCTTTGAGTTGTGGCGGCAGAAGGTGCTGAATGAAAAATTGTAAAGTGTTCCTGCTGTAGAGCAGGGCGTTTTTCTACCTGGAAAAAGGTGGATAAGGAGCTGTCTCTCTCCTTGTCCGCCTTTTTTTATTGTGTTATAGCTAACTTATTGAAAAGGTTTCCTTAGTGAAAGTAGATATTGTTTTTCAGGAAAAAGTAAAGTATAATTTTTTTTACCATGTTGAATTATTGGTGTTGTAAGTTGAACTTTTTCGTTGAGGCAATGTTTGCATTATGGAAGAAAAAAATATAAATTGCTGGGAATTCAAGAAATGCGGGAGAGAACCCGGTGGGGAAAATACATCTATAGACGGCGTTTGCCCCGCTGCAATTGAATCCAGAGCAAACGGTATTCATCAAGGTAAGAATGGCGGGCGCTGCTGTTGGGTGATTAGTGATTCTTATTGTAAGATTGGTGAGAAAGGTGATCTTGCCGGTAAGTTTCTTGGATGCCGTAACTGTGATTTCTATGGCATAGTGAAAGATTCTACAACGTTACTTGTTGTCGCCTAGTGTGGTTTTTTAATGGGGTGCAGGCGTGGACCTTGGCGTGCTTATGTGACGGGTTAATTTTTGTAGGAAAGGGCATTTGAGATCCCGGTGTGAATACGCCGGGATTTTTTTTGCCCGAGTGAGCGAGGTTCCGTTCGCCCTTTTTTGGAAGGGATGCCCAACTAGCGCGAGTCAGCCGCGTGGGTCCTGAAGTCTGGAAGGAAAAAATACCTTTTTTCCAGTTCTTGCCTTTTTATACAAAAATATTGTACAATAAAACATTATGAGTACTGGAGATGAGAATAACTGGGGCGCTGTCGTCAGGTTGGACCGCGCTGCAACGGATTTAACGTGGTGTACTGATGCCTATCATGATAAAAAAAATAACATGCCTGCTTCTATTTTTTGCAAGTTTTGTTCTGGTCGACGGACGGTGTGAGGCCGGTGCCCGCTTTCCAATTTATCAGATTATCGCACCCAATGTGCAGTTTTGGGAAAAGATTTACGGTACATATACGAGTGATCAAGGTGTGTTGCATGATAAAAGCGACTTGAGTGTTATCTATGCTGTTATAGATTTTGTTCCGAGAAGAACACCAGGAGCGGGCACTGTGAATGCACAGCTTGAAAAGATGGTCCGTATGCGTCATAAAAAGATGCTTGAAAAATTTGCTGAGGGCAAGAAACCGAGCTCAAAAGAAGAGAAAAAAGTTTATGCTCTTTTCAAAGGAAAGCAAAGGCCCGCCGTCTTTCGTGAGGCCTGTGAAAATATGCGGTTACAGATAGGCCTAAAAGATACCTTTCGTAAAGGAGTTGTTCGCTCCGGGGCATATATGCCGCTCATTAAAAAAATCATGCGTGCCCGCAACCTGCCGGTGGAACTCGCTTATCTCCCTCATGTTGAATCCTCCTTTAATCTCAATGCCCATTCCAAGGCAGCAGCTGTTGGTCTTTGGCAGTTTGTCAAGTATACCGGGCGAGAATATATGACAATTAATGAACTGGTTGATGAACGTTTTGACGTGTACCTCTCCAGTATGGCGGCAGCACGGTTTCTCAAAGAAAATTATCGCCAACTCGGCTCTTGGCCTCTAGCCCTAACCGCCTATAATTATGGTCGGGCCGGAATGGTGCGCGCCCAGGAAAAATGGGGGACCTATCCGAGGGTTATCGCCAACCATGAGACGGCGATCTTTAAATTTGCTTCAAAGAATTTTTATTCGGAGTTTATCGCGGCTGTTCGTGTGGCCAGGCGTTTGGAAAATGATCGCTCTCTGGTCAAGGACCGCCCCTGGATTAATGTCACCTTTCGTCTGCCTGATTATGCTTCCGCAACGGAACTGGTCGATTACTTCGGGATAAGTGATGAGGAGTTTGAGCGGCTCAATCCGGCTATCCGAGGCCCGGTCCTCGAAGGGCGGAAATATATCCCGAAAGGTACCTTGGTTCGTCTGCCTGCGACAAAACGTATCCGTAAACAGATAAAGAATATTCCTTCCCGGTTGTTGTACGCCGGGCAGATTCGTGATAAAGAATACAAAGTCAGGAAAGGAGATACTGCTCTTAGTATTGCAAAAAAATACAAGGTGTCTTTGAAAGAACTTGTTCAGGCCAATGATCTGGGCAGGAAGGCAAAGATACGCCTGGGGCAAAGATTAAAAATTCCTTCTCCTGTTGCCGCAGTCAAGTCCCGTGCGGTGGAGTCTAGGAGCCGCAGCGATGCAATGGTGACCTTGCAGGCAACACCGAAAGAAAAGGTGAAAGAGAAGAAGGTCGAACTGTCGAGCCAGAAGGAGGCAAGGGGATCGGAAGTAAAGGACATCCCGTTGGCCGTTGCTGACAGCGGTAACAGTATTCTTACCTTGAATGAGCTTTCCAAAAGAACCCCGTAAGCACGTTCAGCTCCTGGGGCGACAACCTGTTTGGCCGGAGAGCGAACGCAGCAGGATTTCTCAACGCTAGCCTGCTTTTTATCGGCGGTACTCGACCGTCTGATTTTTCCATTCACTGAAAATATTTCAATACAACTTCGTATGATGACGCATTCCTCTACCCAAGCCGGTGCAACTGTCAATCCGGCTATCAAGCTCGGAGCGTTGAAGACAGGGGGCAGGCTCAGTCGTTGGTCCTTTGGCTACTGCCCTGAAGAAAAAAAGATCATCGCGCTGTTGCGCAGCCTGCTTCGTATCTTGCTGATCATGGTGCATGAGTTCAGCAATACCAATATCTCTCTCCGTGCCTCGGCCCTGACCTTCTCTATCATCCTATCGATGGTGCCTTTGCTGGCAATGAGTACCGCCATTTTGAAAGGGTTGGGTAACGGGAACCAGATGCGAATCGCTGCGTATCATTTCATCGATAAATTAGATCCTGAGGTAGGGCAAGGGCTGCCATCTCCGGCCCTCGAATCTCCTCCACCGGTTGCTTTGGAAATTGCGGTTTCCGAAGGTCCATCGGTAGAATCGGCGGAATCAGAAAACCCGGTCGATTTAGCAGCGCCGTCTACAGAAGCGATAAAGGCGATAGACTCTGTAGAGTCGGCAGATCAGGACCCTCCTCCCTCATTGAATCGTCACCTGCATCAGGCCATTGATACCATCTTTGATTATGTGGATAATACCAATTTTGCCGCCCTTGGCGCCTTTGGTATTGCAGGCCTTTTGATTGTGGTGATCATGGTGCTCAGTTCGGTGGAAGATGCCATGAACGCTATCTGGCATACCCGACGCGGTCGTTCTCTGTTTCGAAAAATCATGGATTATCTGGCCCTGCTTGTGCTCTTGCCCATCTCGGTCAATATTGCTTTGGCCGGTGATGCCATCCTTGAATCTCCTAAAATAATGGAGTATATCACCACCTTTATTCCGTCAGCCTGGGTTGTGCAGATGCTCTTGAAACTGCTGCCGTTTATTTTCATAACCCTGTCTCTGATGATGATGTATCTCTTTTTTCCCAATGTTAGGGTAAAGACCACTGCGGCTTTTTGCGGGGCCTTGTTCGGCGCGGTCTTCTGGTTCATTGTTCAGCGTGCCTACGTGGTTCTTCAGATCGGCGTGGCAAACTATAATGCCATTTACGGGTCCTTTGCCACGGTTCCGCTCTTTCTTGTGTGGATTCAGTTAGGCTGGATGTTCATCCTCCTCGGTGCAGTCTTGGCCTATGCTATTCAGCATCGCAATAGCTATCAGTTGTCAGGGACTGAGAGCAGTGCTCGTCAAGATCTCCAGCGGACTTTTGATATCCTGATCGCGGTCTATAATAATTTTGCCTTAGGTCGAGCCACTGTGTTGGGCCAACTGGTGGAGCAAGGTAAGGTGGTTAATGAGACCGATCTGGCCCGCCCTTTAGATCTGCTTATTCAGGGCGATATGTTGCACGAGATAGAGCAGGACGGAGCAGTTGCTTTTATTCCCTGCCGTCCTCTTGAGCAGGTCGATGCGGCCTGGATTATTCGGCTGATACTCGGTAAAGATGAAGAAGCGGACTCGGTCGGCGGGCATCTTGCAGATCAGGTTGTCAAAACGGCAGAGGAGTTTCTTTCGACTGAAGATTTCCCGGATAAATACCTGACCAGGAGCCTCACGCATCAAGCGAGCGGAGCATAGATTCAGGGGACTGCGCTGGGTCGCTGCAGGTCGTAGCAGGCCCGAGCCATATATCCCTTTTCAAGAGACACTCTGTTGTTTCCCTTTTCTTCCTGTTTATGATAAAGTAGGCAGGATGTAAGCCCTTCAACTATATTCGTCTGTGAGAGAGCAGGCGGACAGCAGTCTTGATATGCTTTTCCTCCTTCAGTCTCTGTGTTGGCAGGTGCTATGCAAATCTGGGGCTCGTTCCCCGTGCTTACAGGCTGCGTTAACAAATCACCCCGGGTTGAGCCTCCTCCCTTTGGAACGAGCGGTTCTGTTGAGAATGATGATGTGCGGTGTGCGACAATGATCGGAGAAATTATAGCGATTGGTAACGAGCTGACCTCGGGCCGGATAACCAATACGACCAGTGCCTTTGCCGCCAGGGAGCTTTTTCTGGCCGGTCATGAGATTTATGCCATGCACACCATCGGGGATACGCCCAAGCTGATCGGCGAAGCCCTGAAGCGGGCGATTCGACGGGTGGATTTTGTGATTGTTACCGGCGGGCTGGGGCCGACCACGGATGACCTGACCAATGAAGCGGTAGCTGAGGCTTTACAACGTCCGGCCACGCTGAATGAGGCTATCCTGGAAAAGATACGTTCTCAGTTGCGGGATCCAGATGGGCAGCTTGATGCCCTGGAAAAGCTGGCTTGGCTGCCGGAAGGTGCCGAGGTACTGAGTGCTGAAGAGAGGATGGCCGGTCATCTGCTCGTGCATGATGATATTCCCATCTTTTTTTTGCCCGGAGTGCCGGTGCAGGCGCAAAAGCTGTTGGTGGATATTGTCCTGCCGCGTTTGTCCGGCTGGAGCGGCTGTAATAAGTATCAGCGGATGCGCTTGTACAAGACCGTGGGACTGCCTGAACACGAGATCAATCAGCGGCTTATGCCGTTGGAGCAGGAAAAACAGGTCTCAGTGGGCTACTATCCGGTGGATTTTGAAGTGCATGTCAGCTTGAGTGTCTCCGGTAGCAGTGCGGAGGAGGCGGATACCCTGCTCAACGATGCCGAGCAACGGATTCAGGAGACTCTGGGGGATCATATCTACGGCACAGATAGGGAAACCCTGGCCGAGGTGGTGGGCAATCTGCTCCGGGAAAAGCGTCTGATGCTCTCCACCGCAGAATCCTGTACCGGCGGCCTGATCAGTTCACAACTGACCTCGGTTCCGGGCAGTTCGGAATGGTTTGCTGGGGGGGTGGTGGCCTATTCCAACCATGTTAAGGAGGTACTCCTTAATGTGGATCGGGACCTGCTCCGTAATTATGGGGCGGTCAGTGGGCAGGTGGCTAGAGCAATGGCGGCCCGGCTGGCGGTGCGGGTGGGCACCAAGATCTCCCTTTCTGTCACCGGCATTGCCGGACCGGGTGGCGGTACAGAAGAAAAGCCGGTGGGCACGGTGTATGTCGGTCTTTTTTATAAGAATAAGGTCAAGGATACTTTGTGTCATTTCTCCGGTGGACGGAAAGAGATCCAGGAGATGACCGCTCAGACCGCCTTGGATATGGTGCGGCGGGTTTTGTTGACGGATGAGGTATAGGGACATCGGGAAGACGCAGGAGACTGGAACAGAGGAACTCGACAGCGAGATTTTACG
This sequence comes from uncultured Candidatus Electrothrix sp., assembly GCA_965603655.1. Taxonomy (GTDB): domain Bacteria; phylum Desulfobacterota; class Desulfobulbia; order Desulfobulbales; family Desulfobulbaceae; genus Electrothrix. The sequence goes on from CBFDDU010000020.1 coordinate 6,496, forward strand.
TTTCGACGAATCATCAAGGAGAATATTTCATGGCAGCGGCACAGGATAAACAGGCAGAAGGAAGGCTGAAGAGCGTTGATAATGCCATCAGCCAGATAGAGCGGCAATTCGGCAAAGGGGCCATTATGCGCCTCGGTGAGCATGAGCGGGAAAACATCCCGGCTATTTCCACCGGTACCTTGGGGATTGACATCGCCCTTGGTGTGGGCGGCTTGCCCAGAGGTCGGATGACCGAAATCTACGGCCCGGAATCCTCGGGAAAAACCACCCTGGCCCTGCATGTCATTGCTGAAGCCCAGCGGGCGGGCGGCAATGCGGCCTTTATTGATGCGGAACATGCTCTGGACGTCGACTATGCGGAACGACTGGGCGTGGACGTGGAAAACCTGTTGGTCTCCCAGCCGGATTTCGGCGAGCAGGCCCTGGAAATCTGCGAGGTATTGATGCGGAGCGGCGGGCTGGATGTCATCGTTATCGACTCCGTGGCTGCTTTGGTTCCGAGGGCAGAGATAGACGGTAATGTGGGCGATCAACATGTGGGGCTTCAGGCCCGACTTATGTCCCATGCCATGCGCAAGTTCACCAGTGTGCTGCAACGGACCAACACCGTGCTGATTTTTATTAACCAGATCAGGATGAAGATCGGGGTGATGTTCGGTAATCCGGAAACCACCCCCGGCGGTAACGCGCTGAAGTTCTACAGCTCTATCCGCATCGATATCCGCCGCATGACCCAGATCAAGGATGGGCAGGAGGTCATCGGAAACCGCACTAAGGTCAAAGTGGTGAAGAACAAGGTGGCTCCTCCCTTTAGGATTGCCGAGTTTGACATTATCTACGGCGAAGGAATTTCCAAGACTGGAGATTTACTGGATCTCGGGGTGGAACAGGAGATCATCGATAAGAGCGGGGCCTGGTATTCCTATAATGATGAGCGGATCGGGCAAGGCCGTGAGAATGCCAAGACTTTCTTGAAGGAACACCCCGATATGCTGGCGGAGATCGACCGTAAGGTTCGGCTGGGATTCGGCCTGCCGGTGGCCGGAGAAATCCCAGTATCACCAGTATCAACAGAAGCCGAGGAGCTGCCGGAGAAGGATAAGAAAGCGGCAAAATAAACTATGGAGATTATTCTCATCGCCGCTATGGCAGCCAATCGGGTCATTGGTCGGGGCAAGACCATCCCCTGGGATATTCCGGGGGAGCAGACTCGGTTCAAGGAGATCACCATGGGCCATAGCCTGATCATGGGGCGCAAAACCTGGGAGTCCATCGGTCGGCCCTTACCGGGGCGACGGAATATCGTTGTGACGAGAAATACTGCCTTCTTGGCCCCAGGCGCAGAGGTCATTCATTCTTTGGAGCATGGATTTGCTCTGACGGAGGGCGAAGAAAAGGTCTTTGTTATCGGCGGATCCCAGTTATATCAGCTTGCTTTGGATCGGGCTGATACGCTGATCCTGACCGAACTTGAGCAGGAGGTTGCAGGCGATGCCTTTTTCCCAGCATTCTCCTGCCTGCCTTTTGCGCTGGTACAAACAGAAGAAGTGGAAGGGCCGATTCGCTATAGTATCCGAACCTATCAACGAAGAAAGGGAACAGACAAGAGATAGCGGAGAGAGGGCAGGGGGCGGAATTCCGCTCTCTGCCCCTTTTTGTGGGGTGGGGGGCTATCTTTTATTGTGAAGGCTTTACCGTCCTATCTTCCCTCCCGTACTACGCGGAAACCGAGGGAGTCGCTGCGGTAGGTCGGTGCATTCAGACCGCGAAAGGCGGAGCGGAGATTTTTTTCTGAGCCGTACCAGCTTCCCCCACGAAAAGAACGAATTCGTCCTTTTTCCGGCCCGGTCGGGTCGGCCTTGGGGCTTTTTTGATAATACTCTGCACTGTACCGGTCATTGACCCATTCCCAAACATTCCCGGCCATATCATACAATCCCCAGGCATTGGGTTTTTTTAGGCCTACCGGATGGGGAAAATCTTCTTTCTTGCCGAGTTCCCTTTCCTTAAACCATCTGCGCAGATCTGCTCCTTCCATATTGAACCAGGCATACTCAGGAGCTTTTTCCAGAGTATCACCCCAAAAGTAAATGGTTTTGCTGCCAGCACGGGCAGCATATTCCCATTCCGCCTCTGTGGGGAGGCGATATTTTTGCCCCCCTTCTTTTTGGTTGAGCCAGCCGATAAAGGCTTGCGCATCGTCCCAGGAGACTGCTACTACTGCTGCTTTGTCGCCATGTGTGTTGGACTTTTTGAACTTTTCTGTCTCTATTTTGCTCCGCTCCTGATCCGTAAGGGAGTCCAGAAAAAGTTGAAACTGACCCAGAGTGACTTCATATGCTCCTATTTGAAAGCCTTTGCTGATTTGAACGTTATGTTGGGGGGCCTCTTCCTCAAGTGCATTTGCATCTTCTGCAACTTGAGCCGGGCAAGTTGGCCCTTGAGGAGGTAATCCTTGTTGCTCCAAGTCATTATCACGTTCTTTGTCCGCTCTGCTGTACATGCAGCTCCCCATGAAGAAGGTGCCCGGAGTAATACTTTGAAACTCCATGCCGATGGAGTTGGTATAATCCGCTGCTTGCACCGTTGATACAAGAAAAAGAGCCGAGAGAAACAGGGCTCGCGGAAGAATATATCTGGTTTTCATTATTGTCTCCTGATGGTATTATCTCCTGAATAAAATGCCTTTCTTGCAATGAGAAAATAGGACTGTCGGCCCAAATAAGTTTACCTGTCTTTTTTTTCTTGTCAATCAAATTTGCAGTTGCTTCTCCGTTATCTCACGATAGAATGATGTGAGTCTCTACGAGTGATCTGACGCCGTCGAATTATTTCTCTATTTGTGTTGTGGCTGTCAGGCGTCGGAGCAATGAATTAAGTCAGAATCCAACGAGTCATGAAAATAACAATTATCGGTGCCGGTGCTATGGGATGCCTGTTCGGAGGGCTTCTCAGCGAACAGGGAATGGATGTTCATCTGGTTGACGTGCGGGGAGAACAGGTTACTGTCCTGAACGAGCGAGGGTTGACAATACGTTATGAGGGAGCGGAAAGAATCGTCAGCGTACGAGCTGTGACAGATCCGGCTGCAATTCCCGTGACAGATTTGGCTGTGATTTTTGTTAAACATGCCCAGACCGAGGCTGCGGCCCGGACCGCAGCCCGCTTACTGAGAAGTAACGGTTATGCCCTGACATTGCAGAACGGCATGGGCAATGCCGAGATCATTGCTGATGTCCTTGGGAAAGAGCGAGTGCTTTGCGGTACCACGGCCCAGGGAGCTATGGTTCTCGGTACGGGGAAGATTCAGCACTCAGGAACCGGGGAAACGGTTATCGGTATGTGGCGACAGGGAGGTGGGGCGGTTGCAGGACAGTCGGCTGAAGTTTTTACGGCAGCAGGTATCAGCTGTCGAGCAGTCGATGATATTGAACCGATTCTGTGGAAGAAGCTCTTTGTCAATGTGGGAATAAATGCCATTACCGCTTTGACTGGCCTTCGTAATGGTCAACTTCTCGACCTGAAGGCCACTCGGCTGTTGATGCAGGATGTTGTCTCGGAGGCAATGGCTGTCGCCGAGGCGCATTTCATCGAGGTTCCTGCTGATATACAGGAGCATGTTGAGCAGGTGGCCAAGGCCACGGCGTCAAACCGTTCGTCTATGGGGCAGGATATTGATGGTCAGCGTCCTACGGAAATTGATGCCATAAACGGCTATATTGTTCGTAAGGCCCAGGAGGTGGGGATTCGGGTTCCAATGAACCAGACCTTGGTACGATTAGTGCAAACTGTACAGGGGAGGTACACCGTTTCTTGATTCTTCTTTATTTTAGGCGGAAAGGTTAACGGCCTTGAGTAATGCCCCCGTGAGCCTGCTTAAATCTTTGCTACAGATAGTATAAGGCGGCATCAGGTAGATGAGTTTGCTAAATGGACGAATCCAGACACCTTGGTCAAGAAAGAATTTTTGTAATGATGCCATGTCAACCGGGGCCCGCATTTCCAAGACACCGATGGCACCGAGGACACGGACGTCGGCAACAGAATCTGCATTTTGTGCCGGTTCGAGTTCGCACCGCAGTTGCTGTTCAATATCTGCTATTTTGTTTTGCCAGTTGCTTTGTAAGAGCAAGTTCATCGAGGCCACGGCAACAGCACAGGCTAGGGGATTGCCCATAAAGGTGGGTCCGTGCATGAACAGGCCCGGAGGAGCATGGGAAATTATCTGGGCAACCTGATCTGAACAGAGGGTCGCGGCCAAGGTCATATAACCGCCAGTGAGAGCCTTGCCCAGGCAGCATATATCAGGGCTGACACCGGCGTGTTCCGCAGCAAAGAGCTTGCCTGTTCGCCCGAATCCGGTGGCAATTTCATCAAAGATCAGGAGAACATCATAGCAATCGCAGAGTTTACGCAATTCTCGTAAATACTGAGGGTGGTAGAACCACATTCCGCCAGCCCCTTGGACTATCGGTTCCAGAATGACCGCAGCAATTTCTGTATGATGCTCAGCCAAAAGTGCGCTGATGGACGCAATATCATCCTGCTGCCAGTTCTTGTTGAGCTTGCTAAAGCGGCATTGCGGGCGGGGAGCAAAGAGTTGCTCAGGCAAGGCCCCGGAAAAAACAGTATGCATCCCGGTGATCGGATCGCAGACCGACATGGCATGAAAGGTATCACCATGATATCCGCCGCGTACAGTCAGGAATCTCTTTTTTTTCTTCAGCCCTCTGGCGTGCTGGTATTGCAGAGCCATTTTTAAGGCCACCTCCACGGACACGGAACCTGAATCACAGAGAAAGACTTTGTCCAGGCCGCTTGGAGTCAGCTGGACCAATAAACGGCATAATTCTACTGCTGGCTCATGAGTGAGCCCACCAAACATGACATGAGCAACCTTGCTTGCCTGTTCGTTGAGTGCGGCATTGAGGACCGGATGGTTATATCCGTGAATGGCTGCCCACCAGGAGGACATGCCGTCGATGAGTTCTCGTCCGTCCTCTAATGTGATACGAACACCATCTGCCGATTTGACCGGGTAAACGGGCAGAGGGGTATGCATGGAGGTATAGGGATGCCAGATATGTTGTCGGTCAAAAGTAAGCTGCGTGCTTATATTGATATTCTCTTTAGGAGACATTTTTTCAAGAAGCTCTTGGTGGGGATGGGGGGAAGAACATCATTGGGGAGTGCATAAAAAAAGACGAAGGTAGACCTTAACTTGGTTTGCCTTCGCCTTGATTGGTGGGTATTCTCTACGGGAGCCGCTTAATATCGCTGCTATTTTTTGTCCGACCCGTTTTTATCAGCAGAGTCTTTGGCTTCGTTATTTGTTTTTTGGGATTGTGAATTGCCTGCACCCTGTTTACGAGAGCTGGAATGAATCTCACCTTCGAGGGAGGCACCTGACTCAACAGTGAGGTTCTGTGACTTCAGAATGCCGTGTATCTCTGAAGTTGCGTGGGCTGTCACTACCTCCGCCATAACATTTCCTTCAACTTTTCCGTGACAGACCAAGGTGGTTACGGTGATATTACCCGTTACCTGAGCTGTATCGCTGAGTATGAGGTATTCACCGGTAATGTCTCCCTGTACCGTTCCGTCAAAGCGAGCTTTTCCTTTGAAGCTGATCTCACCTGTGATAACCATTTCCCTGGCAAGAACGCTCGCTATGGGGTCTTTCTCGTTTTTCACTGATCGTCTCTCCTGGGGTGCATTTATTTCATTTCTCGTCGGCTCAATTTTTTCTTCTTTCTTAAATAAGGCCATCGGTGCAGCATCTCCTTATCGCCTGTTATTCAGGTACGGTAAATGATAGTTTTCGGATTGATCGATTTTCCTTTATAACGAACCTCATAATGTAGATGAGGGCCTGTGGAACGTCCGGTATTGCCCATCAAACCTATCAGTTGCCCACGCTGGATTCTCTCGCCTTGCTTAACCAGTCTTTTGCTCATGTGTCCAAATACGGTTTCATAACCGTTGCCATGACGCAGGATCACAAAATTGCCAAAGCCATTTTTGTCATAGGAAGAGATCTTCACTATTCCGTCTGCGGTTGCCTTAATTTTTTGTCCTACTCTTCCCTTGAAATCAATACCTGCATGAAATGCAGGACGATTATTGAACGGGTCAGAGCGGCGACCGAACCCACTGGTTATTCTTCCCTGCATGGGATATCCAAGAGGCATCCTTCTGATAGTTTTTATATATTTATCGCTTCGTGTTAATAAACTCTCGCTATATTTTTCATCAATAGCTATGAAGGGACCACCACTGTTCGCAGTATTTTTCTTGCCGACTTTTACGTCCACTCCAATTCGGTTCATAACCGACTCAATCATCCGGCTACGTTCATCAAGACGCACGGCTGTTTTTTCAAGAAGTTCTTGTTTTTCTTGCTTTTCCTGCTCAAGTTCTGCCAGTAATCCTGAGATTTTTAAAACGGTCGATATGTCGGCTGAGGCAATCTCCTCTTCGTAGCGACAGATAATCTCCTCTTTTTCTTCCTTGAGGTTTCGAATCTGTGCGTGATACCCATTCTCCTTCGCCTGCCAAGCATTTTTCTGCGCTGTAAGTTTTTCTTTCAGGTTTTGATCAAAATTTTCTGATAGCTCTCTGAGTGCATCAGCCTGAAGAGTGGTCTTGAGAGCAAGAGAATTTTTTTCCTGAAAGAATCCGATTCCCAGCCAAGTACCAACAGCTAAGGCTGTTAGAGTGGAGAGAGTAACAGCGAGTATTATAGCGACATGATCCCGACGAACAACAAAGGATAAGCCACTGCCCACTTCACCAGTAATGACAAGATGAAGCTGCTTGGGTATCATTGAATATGAGATCTTTTTCATGAGGTGAATGCTGTTTTGTTTTGATGAAAAACTTTACTTGCAAAAGGTGATCTACTACTACTATGTAGTTTATACGAAGAGCGCACCAAGAGGCAACTCAAAAAGTTAAAAACTCATGGGCGGCAACGAAATTACTTCGTGACCAGCTGGAATCGTAAAAAGTTCCGAATGTTTTTTACAAAACGATTACAGTTCAAGAACCCAGTTCGGTATACGGTGTAAAAGATAATCCGTTATCTCCTCTTTGCCCTTATCGCCCTTTGTCGGTTTCACGTCTTGTATAACCTCATCAAAATCAAACCAGCACAGTTCCTTGTCCTCCTTTGAGTACACCGTAAAAATTTGATGGTTCGGGTCGTCAATATCCTCTTCCTCTTGAATGGCTCCGACGATGCTTACAGCAACGTCAAAGGGAAGGAAGTGAATTTCGTCACTACTCACAATATTTCTCCTGGCAGTATAATGCAACAATACCTGAGGCGTTGTTAAAGTCTGAGGTGTTGCTGATAATAAAAGATATTCCTGTCTGATTCGTTAGGTAAAATGAGAGGGAGGAATCGTTGTGTATTGGTGCCAATAAAAAAGGGCGGGAGAAAGAAATTCTCCTCGCCCTTTGAAGCTGACTGGGAGGCAAGTCAAGCAGGCTTGACAACGGCGCCAGAGCGAATACAGCGAGTGCATACGAGCAAGCGAGCTGTTTGACCGCCATCAGTTAAGGTTCTGACTTTTTGCAGGTTGGGCAGCCAACGTCGTTTGGTTTTGTTATGGGCATGACTTACATTATTGCCAGTCACGGGTCCTTTGCCACAGATTTCACATTTACGCGCCATGATATATATGCTCCTTACAACGGGTTATTTGTTAAAAGTAATATTATACATACAGCTTCAGAAAAGGCAACTTTTTTTCCAAGTTTCAAACTATTTTTCAGCTCGAGCTAATATACTTTAGTTTGCGAGAAAAATGCTGTGAAATGGGGAAGGAACACCAAGTGTATTGCCAGCGAGATGATTGGAGGGGATTTATCAGGGAATTATCTTCCCAATAATAGGATGGTAACATATAATATGAGTAATGAAAACATGATATGTTCTTATTTTCTTAAAGTTTTTTAATAGGTTAGTCTCGATTTACAAGGAAGCTGTATGGCTGTTAAGGTAAATATTCTTATTGTTGATGATAAAGTTAATAATCTCATTGCGTTGGAGGGGTCTTTCGGTAGTGTTGATGCAACTTTTATCAAGGCGACCAGCGGTAGCGATGCTCTTCGAGAGGTTTTAAAACACGATTTCGCCTTGGCGATTCTCGATGTGCAGATGCCGGAAATGGACGGGTACGAACTGGCCCAGCTGATCAGAAACAGAAAACAGACCTCGAAGCTCCCCATCATTTTTCTCTCCGCCATTTATTCAGACGATTTTCATGTCTTTAAAGGATATGATTCTGGAGCTGTAGATTTCATCACCAAGCCCTTTTTGCCGGAGATTCTCGCAGGGAAAATTCGTTTTTTTATAGAGATATATCTTCAGAAGATCAGGCTGAAAGAGACCATTCATGAGCTCCAGAAGACCAAGCAGCTGGTTCTGGAACAGAATAAGCAGCTGAAAAGACTTTCCACTCATGATGATTTAACCGGGCTTTATAATCGGCGTCATCTTGTTGTTTCGTTAGAGCAAGAGTTTAGCCGTTGTTGTCGTTATGGAACAGAGCTTTCTCTTATCATGCTTGATCTTGATCATTTTAAAGATATCAATGATAATTTTGGGCATAATTTTGGTGATTATGTACTGAAAGAATTTTCTGCGCTTTTGCGCGAAAGCGTACGTGAGTCCGATTTTGTGTTTCGTTTCGGCGGAGAGGAATTTATTGTGCTTTTGCCTCAGACCAATGTGGATGGAGCAACGAACTCTGCCGAGAAAATACGTCAAAAATGTGCGGAACGATTGATTGATGACGGAAAGTATGCGGTGAAAATCACCGTCAGTATAGGAGTAACATCCTATAATAAGAAGCTGCATCGAAGCGTGGGCTGTATGATCTCTTTTGCTGATGAGGCATTGTATCAGGCCAAGGAAGGTGGCAGGAATAGGGTTGTTGTCTATCAAGGAAAAGGCAGCCAACGGGAGAAAGAGATCCTTTTAGGAGAAAAAGTATGAGATTCAATCTGGGCATAAAATTGATTTTTTCTCATCTCGGCATGGGGATACTTCCCTTGTTGTTTATCAGCGCAGTGATATGGCTGACTGTTGCAGGCAGTTTTGAGACTATCGGCGATCAAGGCGTTTCTGCTGTGGAGCATGCCGCCCATGAGCAGCTCACGACCATGTGCAGCATAAAAGAGAAGCAGATAGCTTATTTTTTCAGGGTGATGGAAGGGCAGATGTATATGTTGCGGGATAATGCCTGGCTTCAGAAAACATTCAAGTCCTTTGACAGGGAGTTCAGGCTGGCCGATGATTCGGTGGACACCGATGAGTGGAATTCCCTGGCGTTATTGAATGATGTCCTTTTTCAGTACCTCTGTGTTCATTTGGACTGGAATAACCTTTACCTGGTTAATCGGGACGGAAAGATAATTTATTCTGTGCAGAAGTCTTCTGATCTCGGTATGTCATTGGAGATGAATCCATTGGTGAATACTTCTCTCGGCAAAGCGTATTCCCGGATACGTACGGAACAGGACAGGGAGATCGCATTCGGAGATTATGCTCCTTATCCGCCGCTGGATAATCTTCCTTCAGCTTTTTTGGTCACTCGGATACATGACGATACCGGAGAAATGAAAGAAGAGATCGGGTATTTGGCAGTCCAGCCGTCCACCGAGGCATTGAAAAATATGATCAAGATGGCCTCGAAGAAGGAACAGTTTTTGGAAGCCTATCTTGTCGGTGCAGATGGCTACATGCGTTCAGACTCAGTGCTGGACCCGGAAAACTATAGTCGAGCAGAATCTTTCAGACAAGGGAATAAGGTCGATACCCAGGCCAGTAGAAATGCACTTGAAGGAAAAAAAGGCAGTGGTATTATTTTAGATTACCGAGGGAATAAAGTGCTTTCTTCCTGGATGCCTGTTGATGTATTCGATACACGCTGGGCCCTTATCTGCGAATCTGATGAGGCGGAGGCGATGAAATCCCGAACCGTTGTGAATGATATCCGTATAGATGCGGAGAACAAGGTGAAGAGATGGGTTTTCACCGGTCTTTTCCTGACTTTTATTATTGTCGGGATGATTGCCTGGCTTATTGTCCGCTCAATCAGCCGTCCTATTGTTCAAGCGGCCGGAATAGCGGACAGCATCGCCACCGGTGACTTCCACCGCCGCCTTGATATGCAGCGTACGGATGAAATCGGCCAGATGGCAAATGCCTTGGACCGCATGGTGGAAAAGGTGGCGCAAAATTTTCATGAAAAAGCCACAATGGCGGAACTCTCTGATCAGATGCGGGGTGAACAGGATATTTCGACCTTGGCTATTCATATCATCACTCATTTAGTCAAATTTCTTAATGCTCGGATGGCCTCCCTGTATCTTGTCGACCGCAACGGGGAGACCATGACGCTGACAGGGAGCTATGCCTTTCATAAACGCAAAGGGCTGAACAGCAGAATAAAAATAGGCGAAGGGATTGCGGGGCAGGCCGTGCTTGAGAAAAATATGATCTCGATCACTGATCTTCCCGAAGATTATGTTCGGATCAGTTCCACATTGGGAGATTCAGCACCCTGTAATATTCTTGCTGTTCCTTTCAGTCATGAAGAGACAGTGCTTGGAGTCCTTGAATTCGCCTCGTTTACAGAATTTTCAGATGAGCAGATGGAGTTTCTGGATAATGTGACTGAGCATATCGCTATTGCCTTCCGCTCGGCACAGAGCAAGCAGAAAGTACAGGAACTCCTTGAAGAAACTCGTGAACAGGCCGAGGAGTTGAAACAGCAGAGTGAAGAACTGATGGCGACGAACGAAGAACTGGAGTCGCAGGCAACAGCTCTGAAGAAATTTCAGCAGGAATTGGAAAGCCAGCAGGAAGAGTTAAGAGAGACCAATGCCGCTCTTGAAGAGAAATCAGAAGCTCTGATGGTGGAAAAGAAGAAGATAAAAAACCGTAATGAAGAACTTATTGCGGCAAAGGAAAAGGTGGAGGAACGCTCAAAGGATCTTGCCTTGGCCTCAAAATATAAATCCGAGTTTCTGGCCAATATGAGTCATGAACTGCGTACCCCCTTGAATAGTTTACTGTTGCTTGCCCAATCGCTTAAAGATAATAGAGACGGCAACTTGACGGCAAAACAAGAGAAGGCGGCAGGTATTATTTTTGAATCAGGAAATGATCTTTTAGATCTTATTAACGAGATTCTTGATTTGTCCAAAATTGAGGCGGGACAGATCGTCAAAGATGTGGAGGAGGTGTTGCTGACCGACCTTGCCGAGAATGCTGAAACGTTGTTCAGCCATATGGCGGAAAACAAGGGAGTGACTTTCTCCGTCACTCTTGCTGATGATATTCCGCGAGCAATCTTCACTGATCGTCAACGTGTCGAACAAATTTTGAAAAATTTTCTCGGAAACAGCATGAAGTTCACCTCGGAAGGGAGGATTGATCTGATTTTTTCACGAATGGAGGCAACAGCTCCGGTCCGATCTGAGACCTTGCAGCCTGAGCAGGCCATTGCCATCTCTGTGGCGGATACGGGTATAGGCATTCCGGCTGAAAAACAACGGACCATTTTTGAGGCATTCCAACAGGCCGACGGTTCAACTGCTCGAAAGTACGGCGGCACCGGTCTTGGCCTCTCAATTTCTAAAGAGTTGGCTGCGCTCCTTGGCGGTGAAATCGGGCTGGTCAGCGAACCCGGAAAAGGTGCCGTTTTTACTCTCTATCTGCCTGTCGGTGCCGAAATGCCTCCAGAAAAGGAGGGGGAACAGCAGCAGGCTAAACAGCCTTTGGTACCGAAGATTGAAATTTCAACGCAGGCTTATGAGGGAGGGGGACAAGAGCGGGAATTCGCAGTGGCCGATGACCGAGACCGGCTTTCCGACGGAGACAGAGTCATGCTGATTATTGAAGACGATCCCAAATTTGCTGAAATTCTTTTGGAACAATGCCATGAATCTCATTTCAAGGCCTTGGTGACAGATAACGGCGAAGAGGGCTTACGGCTGGCTGATCAATATCGTCCCTCGGGAATTATTCTTGATATTCGCTTGCCTGGGATTGACGGATGGACGGTGTTGAGCACTCTGAAATCCAATGCAGGAACTCGTCATATTCCTGTCCATATGATGTCCGCTGAGGAGGTCAGTCGTAAGGCGATGAATCAGGGTGCTATCGGTTTCCTTTCCAAGCCGGTGACTCGGGAGCAACTGAACAAAGCCTTTGACCGGTTTGAGTCTGTCATTAATAAGAAGATAAAGAAGCTGTTGGTTGTTGAAGATGACGATAATCTCCGTGGAATCTTGGTGGATTTGGTTGGTAATGGTGACACGGAAACCTTTGAAGCCGGAACAGGAAAAGAGGTGGAAGATCTGTTGGCTAAGCACCGCTTTGACTGTATGGTGCTAGATCTCGGGCTGCCTGATTGCAACGGGATTGAATTGCTCCAGAGATTGGCAGATGCTGCCGACCTTGTCGTTCCTCCTGTTATTATTTATACCGGTAGGGAATTGAGCAGGAAAGAAGAGCGAGAGCTGAATAAGTATTCAGAATCGATTATTATTAAAGATGCTCGATCGCAGGAGCGATTGCTTGATGAGACGTCGCTTTTTCTTCACAGAATGGTGAAGAGTATGCCTGTCCAAAAACAGCAGATCATTGCGAACCTCTATGATCGGGATAAGATGTTTCAAGGGAAAAAGGTGCTTCTTGTTGATGATGATATGCGCAATGTCTTTGCTCTTTCTGGGATTCTTGAGCAGAAAGGCATGGAGGTGGTCATTGCTGAAGACGGAAAAAGAGCATTGGAGCTCCTTATTCAAGAGGAGCAGGTTGATATCGTGCTGATGGATATTATGATGCCGGAAATGGATGGGTATGAGGCAACCAAGAAAATACGTGAACAGAAGCAATTCTGGAAGCTGCCAATTATTGCTCTGACTGCCAAGGCGATGAAAGATGATCGAGATAAATGCCTTGAAGCGGGTGCCAGTGATTACCTAGCAAAACCGGTTGACGTGGAAAGATTATTATCCATGATGCGTGTTTGGCTGTACAGGTAGCATCATGCACCTCGGAGGAAGAAAATGAGAAAACAAACAGGCGGCCTATGCAGGAAAAAGAAATTGAAGAGATTGAACGGACCCTGTTGCTGGAGGCGATTTTTCTCCGTTACGGCTATGATTTCCGCAATTATTCCCAGGCCACCATCAGCAGGAGGATCAGACAGTTTATTGCAAAGAACGGCATGGATACTATCGGCGAACTGCTTCCCAGAATTATCAGAGAGCCATTTTTTTTTCCAAAATTTGCTGTTGGATTTCTCTGTCACGGTCACTGAGATGTTCCGCGACCCGTCTTTTTACCGGGCATTACGGGAAGAAGTTATTCCGCTGTTGAGAACCTATCCCTTTATCAAGGTTTGGTTGGCTGGCTGCGCAACAGGGGAAGAGGCATATTCAGTCGCTATTTTGCTGAAAGAAGGGGGGGTGCTGGAAAAGGCGACCATGTTTGCCACGGACATTAATGATGAATCCCTGGCCGGGGCCAAAAGAGGGGTCTATCCCTTGAAACAGGTGAAGGAGTATACGGGAAATTATCAAGATACCGGCTCTGTCTCTTCATTTAGCCGATATTATCATGCTGATCAGAACCATATTGTTATGGACAGGGAGTTAAAAAACAAGATTACCTTTGCTAACCATAATCTTGTTTCAGATCAAGTGTTCGGGGAAATGCATTTGATTTTATGTCGTAATGTGATGATTTATTTTGATAAGAAATTGCAGGAGAGGGTGCTGAATCTCTTTGATCAAAGCCTGATCAGGGGCGGTTTTCTCTGTCTCGGCGGGAGGGAATCGTTGCGATTTTCCAGTTTGAGTGAGCAGTATGAACGGCTGGACAGCAAAAACAGGATATATCGCAAACATGTTGCGCAGAACCGTCCGCCGCAGGTGCGAGTATGAGATATCGAGCGATTGTTGTCGGCGCCTCGGCAGGAGGAATAGAGGCCTTTGGTCAGATCGTTAGTAAATTGCCCGCGTTGTTTTCTCTGCCGATAATCCTTGTTCAGCATCTGCATAAGGATCAGGACAGTACCTTAGCCAGATTTTATAATGATCGTGCTCTGCTCAAGGTTGAGGAGGCCGAGGAAAAGGAGAGGATCCGGCCTGGACATATTTATATTGCCCCGCCTGATTACCATCTCCTTCTTGAGCGGGATGAAACCTTTTCTCTCTCTATGGATGAAAAGGTCAATTATTCTCGGCCGTCCATAGATGTCCTGTTTGAGAGTGCAGCAGATGTCTACGGTGCCGAGTTGGTCGGCGTTCTCCTGACTGGCGCCAATCATGACGGTGCTCGCGGCCTGCAATGGATCAAAGAACATGGCGGGCTGACCGTGGTTGAAGATCCGGCAACGGCTAAGTTTCCTGAGATGCCCAGGAGTGCCTTGGCCTGTACAGACGTTGATTATATATTGCCCTTGGACGAGTTGGGAGAATTTTTACTCACCCTTGCTGACGGTTGTCCTGCCGGGCAGGATAATCGTCTTGTTCCGCAGCGCAGAAGTAGTTGAGGTTTCTGATATGAAGCAGAAAATAACAAATCGTCTGGTCAGGGAAAAAAGTCCGTATCTTCTCCAGCATGCCAAAAATCCAGTGGACTGGTATCCCTGGGGAGAGGAGGCGTTTCAGCGGGCACGGGAGGAGGACAAACCGATTTTCCTCTCCATCGGATATTCCACCTGTCATTGGTGTCATGTCATGGCCCGCGAATCCTTTGCAGATCAGAAGATTGCCGAGCTTTTGAACGCAGGATTTATCAATATCAAGGTCGATCGGGAAGAACGACCGGACATTGATCAGATGTACATGGCCGCTGCTCTGACCTTGAACGGTTCCGGCGGCTGGCCCTTGTCGGCCTTTCTCACGCCGAAGGGTGCTCCCTTTTATGTTGCCACCTATATTTCACCAAGATCACGAGGCGGACAAACAGGATTCCCGGATGTTCTGCACGCGATACAGGCTGCTTGGCTCGACTGTCGTGAGGAACTGGAACAATCCGCATCAGGGTTAATTCAGGCCTTGCAAAAGGGTGCTTCAGCGGCAGGGCAGGGCAGGCAAGGAATTATTCGGGACGATGGCCTTGCTCGTGCCGTTGTTGCCTTGGCGGGTTCCTTTGATCATCGCTACGGAGGCTTTGGCAGGGCACCTAAATTTCCTCGACCAGCAGTTTTCTCCCTGCTCTTCTCTTCTTGGTTTATAGAGAAAAACGAGCAGGCTCTTGAAATGGGGCTTGCCACGCTCAGAGCTATGGCCCAGGGCGGCATTCATGATCATCTTGGCGGTGGTTTTCATCGGTATGCGGTGGACGGGCAATGGCGAATTCCCCATTTTGAAAAGATGCTCTATGATCAGGCCCAGCTGGCTGATGCCTATCTCGCTGCCGGTCAGATCACCGGGGAAAAGCAGTATGCCGAGGTTGCTCAACGAGTTTTTCAGTATGTGCTTACGAGGCTCCAAGCTCCATCAGGAGGTTTTTATGCTGCTGAAGATGCAGATAGTGAGGATCCTTATAGCCCAGGACAGCATGGCGAAGGTGCCTGTTATCTCTGGACCGAGGAGGAGATTGTTCGAACCGTGGGTGTTGCTGATGCTAATATCTTTATTTATTGCTATGGCGTGGAGTTTGACGGTAATGCTTTGATTGATCCGCAGCAGGAGTTCACGGGGCGTAATATCCTTTATTTGAAGCATCAGCCTGAAGAGGCTGCGAAGCAATTCAACAGGGATTTTCCTCAGATTGAGGCCGCGTTAACAAGGGCCTCTGGAAAACTTGTTGAAAAACGACAGCGGCGCAACGGTCCTCATCGTGATGAAAAAATTCTGACGGCCTGGAATGGATTGATGATCAAGGCCTTGGCGAAAGGTAGTGTCGTTTTACAAGATCCCCCACTGCTTGATGCGGCTCGACGTGCTGCTGTTTTTCTGCGTACCACCCTGTATAATCCGAAGACTCGAACTCTCTACCGCCGCTTTTGCAAGGGTGAGGGCGGGATTAAGGGACAGCTGGACGATTATGCCTTTCTTATTGCTGGACTCCTTGAGCTTTATCAGGTGGTTCAGGAGCCGAAATGGCTGCAATGGGCTATGGAGCTGACGGAAACGCAGATTCGTTTGTTTTGGGATGAACAGGGGGATGGATTCTTTGACAGCCTGCCGGATCCTCTGGTGGCAGTGCGCCTGAAAAACGATTATGACGGGGCTGAACCGGCAGCGAATTCTCTTGCAGCGGCAAATCTTGTTCGGCTCGGGCGGCTGACCGATAATAGCCAATGGCTGGACTTGGCTGACAGGACGATCAAGAGCTTTGATGAGCAATTGCACCAAAATCCCCAAGCCTTGCCTGTCCTTCTTGCTGCTCAGCAGGAACTCCTGGCTGGGCCGTCGCTGGTGGTGGTCGCGGGCAGACGAGGCGCGGAGGATACAAAGAAAATGTTGGACATTGTCCAGCGTTCCTGGAGCCCTGCTCGTCTTCTTCTGCTAGCTGATGGCGGAGAAAATCAGGAATTTTTGGAGAAGATGCTCCCCTTTGTCAGGACAGCAAGCATGGTGGGTAAGCAGGCGACAGCTTATTTTTGCCGGGATTATACCTGTCAGCTTCCTGTGGTAGATCCGGAAGAGCTGGCAGAGATGTTGGCGAGAGAGATAGGGTCGTAGCAAGGCCGCCTTCTTATCTGATAGCTATCAGGGGAGTATGGATCGGAGAGAGCTGCGCTCTATAGGAAGGGGAGAGAATGAATAAATTGTCATTTTACAACACGTTATTTGTTGGTTATACTGAGTCGGTACAGTAACGATATGTTACATATCAATTCATGCTTTAGGAGGCGCTTATGTGTTCGGGTTTAAATTTCACCAAAATTAATCGGAAGGGGAAGGAGCTGATAACCTCAATTTTTGTACGGTTTGGTTCTGTAAATGCCGAGAAAAAACGAGTTGTCGCTGTCGCAGGAGGTGGGATCCAAGGAAATGATAGTCTGGATATCGGTCAGAGTGAAAATAATGACCGGATTGTGTCCTTTGCCCCTACTCGGTAAGAAAATCGATTGAAAGAGGGAAGGGCCGCGTGGCAGCGGCCCCTCTTCAGAGTCAGGTAAATCTCGATTCAACAAGATTTAAAAAAAGTATTTCACACCTACGTTGACTTCGTAGCGGTCCAGAGTGCCTTCGTCCTCAATCTCTACTGTTGCTCCCTGCGGCGTTTGACCTGATCCTGTCATGTCGGCATCCCCGATGGTGTATTGCCCTGCCAAAAATATGGCGTAACTGTCATTAACAGGGTACTCAATTCCGGCTGTCAGGTAATAAAACATACTGTCGTCCATCTCCATACTCATCCCCTGGGCACTGATAAAATCGCTTACCGTGGAATCGTTAAAGGAATACCCGATCCCAGCCCCGATGTAAGGATTTACGATACTCGTATAAAAATGATAGTTTACGCCCAGGGAAATTGGAATATGGCTGTGCTCCGCAAGTAGATTGTCTTTTTCGTCATGTACTTCGACTTCCTGCATGAACTCTATGCCGAGGTTGAAAGAAAAGTCGTTGTAGTATTTACTGAGGATGATGCCGAATTTGAGTGCGTCATCGGACTCCATTTCATGGGTTACCCCACGCTGGTACGGGTCTGGTTTTTCCTCGCTGTCAAAACTAGCCATGCCGATATATCCGTTGAGTGCCCAGTCGCGATGTGACTTCTGTTCTATCTGCTGCACTTCCTCTTGTTCAACTTTCTGATTTTTCGCAGAGGACAGTTGAGCGCTGCTTGTCAGCAGAAGTACGGCACCTGCTGCTATCATTTTTTTCATTTCTTTTTCCTGTGTTGAATTTTCGCATTGATCAAATCATTATATAATCAATGAAATATACTGAACTTAAGGGGGGGAGTAAATGAAAAAAATTATTGGAGAAAAAGTTGAGTATGCAGAGCGGCTTGCTTGCGGGCTACCTCTCTGTAGGATATCCCACTTCAGAAAGATCAGGAGAGCCGGAAGCAGAGGCCGCTTTTCTATTTGGTATCCACGGCAGAATGGAGTATATATTGCATAGCCTACGCACCTATTTGTAATGCATGAGAATTCAACAGAATGACAGATTATATGCCGACCCGGCTTTTTCTCCTCCGTCATGGTCCTACCTCCGCGCCGCCGGGCTGCTTTGCTGGCAGCAGCGACGTTCCCCTGTCCGGCCAAGGACTTGTCCGTTTAGATAATATAAAAGCACAGCTGAAGGATGTTGATTGCTGGTATTGTAGCCCCATGCTGCGTACCAGGCAGACGCTGCAACATTTGCGACACCTGAAATTTAAGGTGGGAGAGCCTGTCTATGACGAGCGCTTGTGCGAGATCGACTTCGGACGTTGGGAGCTCCAAACCTTTGCTGATATTGCTGCCCAGGATGAGGAGCTGCTCCCGGCCTGGAATCAATACCTGGACTTCGTCTTCCCAGAAGGAGAAGCCGTCCCTGCGTTTATTCAGCGGATTGAGGCCATGCTTGCGGTCTTCAGTGGGATGGAAACCAGTGCTGGTACCAGCACCAATACCGTTGCTGTTGTGACCCATGGGGGCGTGATTCGAACCATGATCTGCCTTGCTCTGGGGATTTCCCCCCGCAATTATCTTCTGTTCGATGTTCAGCCCGCTTCGTTGACTGTCTTGGATTTGTTTTCCGAGGGAGGGGTCCTGCGTGGGTTGAATCTTTGAGCTTTCCGCATATTCCGATAAAATTTTTCCACCGATCATGAGGTGAGATTATGAGTAATCAGCAACCATCCGGTTTCACATCCAAAGCCTGGGAGGCGAATAAAGAGGAGACCGCCAGTATTGTAGAGATCCCTGAGCGCTTCAGGATTCTCCAAGAGGTCGTGGCTCGATATCAGGGCGTGTCAACAAAGTTGGAGCATCTGCTCTATGAGATTAGTCATCCGTATCGTAACTGGCAGATGATTATCCCGGAACTGCGACCCTTTGTTCTGAAGAATTTCAATCAGTATCGCAGGCATGAGCAGGGTCCGCCCTGTTTTTCCCTGTTTACAGAGATTTTTCTCGACGCCCTCAGTGAATCAAAAAAAAACGGTAAGGTGGTCTCAATGGCCATGGAGTCCTTGCTGGCCTATGCGGATAAGCTTATCGCCTCCTTGCAAACCGATTCTCTTCCCCAGTATCGGGAGCAACTGGATAGTTTTTTCGATAGGTTGGTCCGTCTGGACGAGATTGATGAAAGCGTGATGATGTATATGGTCCAGGGGCATCATCCGATGAAAAAGATGGCTCAGCACCTGATCAGAATCGGTCGTGGCAACGAGGATACCTTTTTTTCCTGCGTTCCTCTTGCTCGGCTGATGAAAAAGGTTCTCCGACTTAATTACAGTTATTGGCTCAGTGAGGAGAATCCACAACCTTGGTTTGAATCTCAATGCGGTTCGTTTTGCAGCAGATGGCAGACCGGCTCGTTGTTAGCAACCATCTCTCATGATCGTTTTCAGGAGCATCTGGCGTCCCTTGACCTGATTGATATTGAGGAGGATTCTTATCAGGCGCTCAGCGAGCTCATGGAACTGCCTGCCCATATCGATATCGTTCGCTTGTATCGGGAAATTCCTAAGCAGTTGACCCCTGACACTAACGATGAACAGGAGGCCTCTTTTTCGGAAAACCGAAAGCTCTTTTTTCTCTTTCGGATCATGGATACCTCCGGCCTTTCTTTGATCCATGAGGAGAGTCTGCGTGAGATTAACCGGTCGTTGATCCAGCTCATTCGTAAGCAGAGCTTTGAGGAAATTGAGCAGTTTTTTGTCACGACCTTCCACCTCCTCAAGGCCAATGTGCGCAAGTATCCGCATACCTCGCTGCAATGTATCCAGGTGATCGGAGGCGAGGTGTTTCGTCGGAATAATTCCAAGCTGGTGGAGGCCTTTCTCTTTGAAACAGTCCGCTTTGGATTCCAATATGCCAATGTCATGGGGGTGGACGAGGATTGGCAGCCTATCACGAATCCAGCCCATCTTGCCAATATTCGGGTGTGGCTGAGCCTGATCATGCAGGAACCCAAATGGTGTTCCACCCTGTTTTCTGCCCTGATCATCAATATCAAGCTTTCTGGAACCTGTGTCAAAGATACTGATCTTTTTCAGCGCGATATCACAGATCTGCTTAACCATCCCATTGTGCCCATTTATAATCTGGCTAAGCAGTTCTCCAAGCTGATGCCGGTTTTCTTTAATGAGATCGGGGCGGAAGGCGAGCTGCGAGATGTCTCCACAGAGCTGGACGAGATGCATAAGCGGCATGATGTCCTGATCCATTTCCTGCGCAAGCAGTCTCATGTGGAGTCCTCCAATCTGATTGTCGGCTTTATCAAGGCGATCTTTGTCTTCTGGATAACCTTGGACAAGGACCAGCTGCGCCCCTTTCTTCCAGATGAGATTCTCTCTCAGGTGGTCACGGAAGGCCCGTTCATTGATGAACTGCATATGCTCACCGAACGGATTCAGCAGGAGTTGGAGATCCATTCCATGGACGAAGTGCTGGAGTGGAAAAAGGAAGAACGTAATGCCTGGCTTGCCCGACAGGAGGATATTTCAGCAGGGGAGCGAAAGCGCTTCAGTCTCTTGGTCAGGATGTTTAAACTCCTGCACCATAAATACAGTCTCGGCTTGCAGGAGCTGCATCAACAACTGCATCATGCAGCCCAGAGCGGTTTCCCGGAGATGGACAGCTTGTTGGAAGTCCTGGAGCAGGGAGATACCTACGCCTGTCTCGATGCCCTGCTCACCCAGTTGGAGCGCTTAAAGGAGATTATCCTCAGTGAGGAGCAGTTCGCACCCAAGGAGGAGATCTATTACAAAAGACATATCGCGGTGGATATCCCCTCGGTCTACGGCCGTTATTCCGAGCGCAAATTCGATGCCCTCGGACTGAGCTTCCGCCTGGAGAACCTGGCCAATATCTATATTGAACGCCTGACCCGCTCTATCAACCTGGGCTTTATCACCCAGGCTACCTTTATCCAGATATCCCGATGCCTGCTCCTCTTTTTACGTGCCCTGAAGGTGGACGGCATCACCAGTCGGCGTCTGGACACCTACACCAGCCTACTCAGTTCTTCCATCACCATGAAGCGGTTCACCTACACCCAGTATCTGGATATCGTTCGCGGGCTGTCTGAGGGGGTCAAGGATGTGATCTATGCCTATTATACCAATGTTCATCAGAATAATCTCTCCATGATTATTCCTCAGGTAGGACAGGTGAACCTTCTCATTAAGTATCGTTCGCTCTGGGAGGATGAGGATATGCCGTCCACGGTCCATCGCCTGTCTGAGTCCTTTTTTCGGGATCTTATCGCCACCACCTTTGGTTTGCAGCATTTGGATAATTTTATTACCCGTATTATTCATACGCTGGAGGCGCAAAAGGATATTTTGGATGCCGAGACTATTGATCTACTCATGACCTATAATCCAGAGAAAACGATATCCTCCTTATATAATGAAAATCTGCGGACGCATAACTTGATTCATCTCGGCAATAAGGGCTTCAATCTGATGGTCCTGGCTGGTGACGGTAAGCCGGTTCCGCCAGCCTTTATTATTACCACAGAGATTTTTCGCTGCTGGCGGGCGGTGCAGAGCTTTAAACGGGCCAGAGATGAATTTATGCAGCGGGTGCGGGGGGCTATCACCATTCTGGAAGAACAGACCCGTCGTTTTTTTGGTTCGCCAAAAGATCCCCTCTTGCTTTCTGTGCGTTCTGGATCGGCCATGTCCATGCCCGGCATGATGACAACTATTCATAATGTGGGCCTGAATGAGGAGTTGGTGGAGGAGCTGGTGGCTCATCATCCTGAAAAAAAATATTTTCTTTGGGATAATTATCGTCGTTTTCTCCAATCCTGGGCTATGGCCGGTGGTGTGCAACGGGAGGAGTTTCAGGAGGTGATGAATGCCCATAAAAAACAGCATGGGGTGAGTCTGAAAAGGGAATTTTCCGCCCAGCAGATGCGGGAACTGGCCTTGGATTACCAAGCAGCCTTGCGCAGGCACGGGCGCAGTGCCCCGGAAGATCCTTGGTTGCAATTAATTGGGGCAGTGGAAATGGTACTCTCTTCCTGGAATACTGCTAAAGCTATGCAGTACCGTAAGCTTATGGATGTGTCCGATGATTGGGGAACTGCCGTGATTGTGCAGTCCATGGTTTACGGCAATATGAGTGAGCAGGCGGGCAGCGGGGTCCTCTTTACAGCCCACCCTTACCGCAAGGTGCGGCGGGTTGCCTTATGGGGTGATTATGCTTCCGGCGATCAGGGCGAGGATATCGTTTCTGGTCTGGTGAACAGCTATCCTGTTTCTGTTGAGCAGGCTGAACTTGACGGTCGACCTGTCGAATGTACTTTGGAGCTGAAATTCCCGGCTATCTATGCTCGTCTGCTGCGGATTTCTCGGGATCTAGTCTATACCAAGGAGTGGAATCCGCAGGAGATCGAATTTACCTTTGAAGGTCCTCATGCGGAGGATCTCTATATCCTTCAGACCCGTGATATGATAACGGTAAAAAAGAAGGAGCGTTTTAATGTCTTTATAGAATCAGAGGCCTTGCAGGATAATATTCTCGGCAAGGGGATTGGTGTGAGCGGCTCTGCCTTGTCTGGCCTAGCTGTCTTTACTGAAGAAAATATTCAGCAG
>CBFDDU010000021.1:0-28526 GCA_965603655.1 uncultured Candidatus Electrothrix sp.
CGTTTAAATATTGAGTTACCAGCAGTTATTGAGAAGTTACGATCTTTTTGCCTATCTTTATATTCTTTATTTTGTTTTTCATGCATGGTTCGTAGTTCACCACGGCTCATACCTTCTTCAAGCATTTCATTATCGTCGGCAATCCTTGCCTGATATTCTTTATTTTGTTTTTTATGCATGGTTCGTAGTTCACCACGGGTCATGCCCTCTTCAAGCATCTCGTTATCGTCAGCAATGCTGGCTTGATATTTTTTATACTGCTTTTCGTGCATGACACGGAGCTCACCACGAGTCATGCCCTCTTCAAGCATGACATTCTCATCAGCAATTCGCTCCTTATATTCTTTATACTGTTGTTGGTGCATGACACGGAGCTCACCATGAGTCATACCCTCTTCAAGCAACTCATTCTCATCAGAAATGCGCTCTTTGTATTCCTTATACTGCTGAGTATGCATTTTTTCAAGGTCAGCAACAGTCATTGGCTCAGTATTATTTGAAGACTGATCTGATGTTGTTCCACCTGATGATGCTAAGATAAATTGTTTCGCACCAAATGTTTTGACAATTATTTTTTTTTCGTTTTTGAAAACCTGAATACTTTTATTTTTTTCGCTAAACAACCTGTTGATAGCCTCAGAAAATTTTACATCCTTATAGTAACCTGTTACCTTTTGATCAGCTAGTTTTTTATCATATAAGATTGCTATGCCAGTTTGCTGAGAAATTTCTCTTAGGACTGTACTCATTGGATTTTCTTGAAAACGAACAGTCACTTTATCATTCAACCATTCAGCCTGATTTTGACCAGCTGCTAACGTGCTCAGAAGCATGCAGGATAGAAGAGTAATAAATACAATTGATAGATTTTTTAAGTGAGTCAACATGTGGTTACCACATCCTTCTTTGTTTAATTTCGCAGTAGGTATATTTTCAGAATTGCATACCCTATTATCTTTAATAAACTATAGTGAAAAAAAATCGTCAAGAAAAAAGCGATTACTTTGCACGGCTATGATCAACCATTTAGCACGGATTTATTCTTGACGGTCAGAATGTTACGTGTAATATATAGTACGTACTATGCATGGTACAGGTAATAATAAAATATAGCCCGATAATTATACATAAAAATATTCATAACGGCATCATAGAAATAATATGTTTGGAATAGGTTTGCCAGAAATGATTGTGATTCTGGCTGTAGCATTGATTGTGGTCGGGCCGGACAAACTCCCGGAGTTAGCCCGTTCGCTGGCAAAGGGTGTTAACGAGCTGAAGAACACCATGAATCAGGTGAAAGAGAGCCTGAACGAAGAAACAAAGATCGTCAGCTCGGTGCAGCAGGATCTCCAGCAAACAGCTGGCCAGATGAAAACACATCTGCTGGAAGATGTAACAAGGAATCCCAATCAGTGGAAGCGGGAAGGGGAGACGGCTCCTGCTTCAGATACTGCTGATACCGCAGAAGGCGATGAGGTCATTGAAGGAGAATCTTTGGCACCGCGTTCGTGGGAAGAGGAAACTGAACCTGTTCTCCAAGAAGATAGTGCTTTTGATCAGCAAGCTGAGCTTGCTGAAGATCGGCCTGATAATGAACCGGAACAGCATGAGGCCGAGGGCGATAATACCCCCGATGATGATACCTCTGCACAGCGTCCTTCTTCAGTCGTATGAATACCGCCTCAGTCCTGGAGCGTTTTCGCCCCCATCATCAAGAGTTACGAGGGAGGCTCCTTAAATCTTTTGCTGCCATCGCGCTCAGCACCGCTCTTGCCTATTTTTTTATAGATCATCTTGCAGCATTCTGCACCCAGCCGTTATTTTTGGCAGCTCCGACGTTGGAGAAACTGGTCTACACAAAGCTGACTGATGCCTTTGTATCGTACATTAAACTTGCCCTTCTCGCAGGGATTATAGTGAGTTTCCCCTATCTGCTGTATCAAGTTTGGATGTTTATTTCTCCGGGCCTGCTGAGTAAGGAGCGTGGCGTGGCTCGCAGGGTTATTCTCTGGTCGACCGGCCTGTTTATAGGGGGAGCTCTGTTTGGTTTTTTTATTGTTCTCCCGAAAACCTTGTCTTTTTTTATGAGCTATGCCGGAGAAAATTTAGAGCCTATGCCCAAGTTGGGTCTTTATCTGACCTTTGTCGCCCGCATGGTGCTTGCCTTTGCCATCTCCTTTGAAATCCCTTTTCTTATGGTGATGACCACGGTGGTCGGACTCGTTACTCATGATCACTTTAAAGCGAAACGTAAGTATTTTTACATTGCTATCGTTGTTCTATCCTTCTTGCTGACAGCCGGTGAGGTGACTGCGACGGTTTTACTCGCCTTTCCTTTGTTCGCTCTTTATGAAGCCGGGATTATCGCCGGACGAATTTTTATCAGGAAGCAGAAAGACGACGGAGAAACTCAATCTCTTTAGGGATTCTCTGGAAAAAAGAGCCCCTTTTTGGGGTTGGGCTTGTAGGGGCAGACCTGCGTGTCTGCCCGATATAACACAGACTAAAATTTAGCTTCGTTCCAACAGAACAACAGACTCAACATGACTGGTCTGGGGAAACATATCTACAGGAACAACACGGGTAATCATGTAACCGTGAGTGCAAAGAAGGTTTAGGTCGCGGGCAAGGGTGGCGGGATCGCAGGAAACGTAAATAATCTTTTCCGGCTCCAAGTGCGAGAGTAAGATGATGTCTTTTCCGACCCCGCTTCGTGGTGGATCAAGGAGAATGCAGTCTACCTTTTCCCCGTGCTCAACGAGCTGCTTCAGCGCGGCGCGTACATCGGCGACAAGAAAACGGGCTGAAATGCTGGCCTGCCGGGCGTTCTCCTTGGCCCAATGGATGCTCTCCCTGTTTCCTTCAATACCGGTAACGGTCCCGCCGCAGAGCCCAAGAGGGATGGAGAAATTGCCCATGCCGCAGTAGAGATCAAGGACGGTTTTGCCGCTCAAATCTCCAGAAAGGGCTCCGGCAAGATCGCAGACCAAGCGAATCAGCTGCTCATTCTGATTAGGATTGACCTGGGAAAAACAGCCTCCGGACCAAGACAAGGTACAGCTTTTTTCATCAAGCTGAATATGCTGGGTCAGCGGATCTGCTTGCGGGAAAAGATATTGAAATTCTTTCCGTGAAGCCCATCCGAATTGATGAATATAAGGGCTTTTGGTAAGGGCCTGGAGTGCTGCGGATGGTGGATTCTGCTTTTCTCCTCGGAGAACAAGGGTGATTTTTTCGTCAGCAGGCGACACCAGCAGTTCAAGTTCCGGGCATGTTTTGGCTAATGGCTGTAACGCCTCTGCCTCAGTCAGTTCGGCCAAGGCGGAGTTGATGCCCTGTGCTGCCATTGGGCAGTGACTGACAGCAAGAAATTCATTGCTCTTTTTTTTGAAGAAACCGAGCTTGCCGGAAGGGCTGATTTTGAGGCGAAGGCGATATCGGTACCCCCATTGGGCCGGAGAGGCAAGAGTGCTGTCCACATGTTCAATGGGAACCTTGGCGCGGTGGAGCGACTCTTCAACAATCCCTTTTTTGATGTTGAGTTGCTCTTGATAATTGCCATGTTGCAAATCGCAGCCCCCGCATTTTCCGTATAAAGGGCAACGGGGTTCGATCCGAGCAGGGGATGGAGAAAGTATTCTCTTGATTTTTCCTTCAAGATAGCCAGATTTTTTTGTATCTTCTCTGACCAGCACGCTCTCGTTGGGCAGGGTAAAAGGGATCATGACAACCTGTCCGTTAGCTGTCCGGGCCAGTCCTTTCCCGCCAGGTATAATTTTCTCAATAGTGACAGTATGCTTCATTGGGGATCCGGGAATAATGGTTTAGTCGGCGATGAGCTGGAAAAAATCTCGGTGATGTTGCTTGAAAATCACCGTGACAGGCTCTTGTTTATTGACAGGAAATGCCTCTTGGTGCTACACTGACGTACCGCCCTGCTGCGTGTAGTGCGGATTATTTTTACTACTTACGGAACAAACTGTAAAGAGGTGAGAGAGTATGTTCGGACTCGGAATGCCTGAACTGATTATCATCCTGGTTATTATTGTTATTATTTTCGGTGCAGGGAAACTGCCAGAAATCGGCTCCGGTATCGGAAAAGGTATCAGGAATTTCAAAGATGCCACAAAAAGCGATGATGACCCGAAACCCATAGAAGACAAGGAAAACAGCAAAGAAAGCTGAGAAACTCGTTTTTTGATAAGGAGAGTGAACCGTTATGTTCGGACTCGGAACCCCTGAACTTGTTGTTATCCTGGCTATAGCTTTCCTCCTCTTTGGTGGAAAGAAATTACCAGAGATCGGCTCCGGCCTTGGCAAGGCCATCAGTTCCTTTAAAAAAGGCCTTGGTGAGGTCGAGGA
Organism: uncultured Candidatus Electrothrix sp.; assembly: GCA_965603655.1. Lineage (GTDB taxonomy): Bacteria > Desulfobacterota > Desulfobulbia > Desulfobulbales > Desulfobulbaceae > Electrothrix. Next base: position 4,366 of record CBFDDU010000021.1, read on the forward strand.
TACTGCTGGTCTCGGAGAGATGAGCAAGAACCTTCCCGGTGTTCGGGAGGTCGCAGCTGTGCAGGAGAAAATTGATAAGGCAAAAGATATCGGTAAAGTGCTGACCAAATAGCCTGCCGTGTAGGGGCAGACCTCTGTGTCTGCCCGGTATCAAAGGGCGAACATGTCTGCCCGGCATGAAAGGGCGAACCACAGGTTCGCCCTGTTTATCTCTGCAAGAGAATGAATTCCCACCTAATACCGTAACCCAACCCTGTCCCGCACCACATCCAAGGTTTTAGCCGCTTTTGCTCGGGCCTTGCCTGCTCCTTTCTGCAAAACTTCCCGTAAATAATCCTGATTCTGCAACAGCTCTTTCTTTTTTGTCCGGGCATCGGCATAATAATCCCGGATCAGCTCAAAGAGATCCTGTTTCAGATAGCCATAGGCTGCTCCCCCGTTGACATAAAGGCCATGTACCTCCGCCATCTTCTCCTCAGAGGCAAAGAGTTTGAGCAGGGCGTAGAGGTTACATTTTTCGGGATCTTTTGGGTCTTCCACTGGGGTTGAATCTGTCTGGACAGCCATAACCCGTTTGCGCAGCGGTTTATCATCCAGGAAGATAGGGATGGTGTTGTCGTAGGATTTGGACATCTTCTGTCCGTCCAGCCCTGGAACAATCGCGGTGCTCTCGCTGATTGCCGGTTCCGGGACCACGAAGGTTTCCCCATAGGTGTTGTTAAATTTGATGGCAATATCCCGAGCCACTTCGAGGTGCTGCTTCTGGTCCTTACCCACCGGTACGATTTCCGATTGATAAAGAAGAATGTCTGCGGCCATGAGTACGGGATAGGCAAACAGGCCGTGATTAGCAGCAATGCCCTTGGCCACCTTGTCCTTATAAGAATGGCAGCGCTCCAACAGGCCCATCGGGGTCATGTTCGACAAGATCCAGGAGAGTTCACAGACCTCAGGTACATCGGATTGGACCCAGAAGGTGCATTTTTCTGGATCAAGCCCCAAGGCGAGGAAATCCGCTGCTGCCTCTAGGGTGCCAGCAGAGAGTTTTTCACGATCCTGTACCGAGGTAAGGGCATGAAGATCAACAATAAAAACAAGAAGATCTGAGGTGTCCATGTTGGCGATCATGGTTTTCATCATGCCGAAGTAATTGCCGATATGGAGTTGGCCAGAAGGCTGAATGCCGGAGAGTATACGTTGCATAGTCTTTGCTGATAGAATTGAAGATTAATGAATGAATCCAGAGAATATACCAGTAAAAAATTTCTCACGCAACAAGCAGGGCTCAAGGCTGTTTTTCAGTTTCCATATTGCACTGTCCCTGCTATGATGCGTCAGCGCGGCGGAAAAACGCTTTTTCGCCTGTTGTATTTTAGCGTATTGTCTTTTATTTCTACGGGAAAAGCACAGGAAAATTAACGAGCCGAACCGTGTTTATTAACAAAACCTTCCCTGTCTCATAGAATTCGTCTCAACGCCACCATGCCCCCCATCATCACCTTTATAGGCTGGCACGATTCCGGCAAGACCACCCTGGCAGCCCAGGTTGTCCGTTTGCTGAAAGAGCGCGGCTATACTGTGGCAGTGATTAAATCCACCAAGGACATCGGGCTGTTGCCGAACCAGGAGGGGACAGATACCGGTGCCTATAGCAAGGCTGGCGCTGATGCGGTCACGCTGGTGGCTCCAGACCAGCTGGTTATGACCGCTGCCCACCCGGAAAAGAATCTATCCGCCTTGGCCCGACGTTTTTTCTCTGATATGGATCTGGTCATTGGCGAGGGCTTTAAAGAGGCCGTCAAGGTGGCCAAAATTGAGGTTTTCCGGGGGCAGGGGACTCGTCTTGCTGAGCAGGTCACCGGCGTCATTGCCTTGGCAACGGATCAGGAGATTTATCAGGATATTGATCAGGATGTCCCCGGTCTTTCGATTTTCCGTCTTCATCAGCCGGAAAAAATAGCAGGTTTTCTGGAAAAAAAATATATTCGAGTACACCCTGCGCACGATCGCAAGGTCCAATTGATCAAAATAAGACAAGGTAAAATTATGAACAGTATGCAACCCTTCACCGTGACCCAGCCCACTCGTCTTCACTTTGGTGCTGGAGCGGTTAAAAATCTTGGCAAGACCGTCAAAGATTTCAACGGCAGCAAGGTCCTGCTGGTGGTCGATCCCGGCCTGGTCAAGGCGGGCCTGCTTGACCGTTTTACAGCTCCTTTGGAACAAGAAGGTATTCCCTTTGTTGTCTACGATGAGATCGACCCGGAACCGGGCCTGAAGCTGGCTGATACTGGCTGTGCCATTGCCAAAGAGGCTGGCTGTGATTGTGTAATCGGCGCAGGCGGCGGTTCAGCAATGGACGTGGCCAAGGCCGTGGCTATCCTGTTGACTAACGGCGGCAAGGCAGTGGATTATCTCGGATTGGGCCTGATCAAGAAACCGGGTGTACCCAAGATTATGATCCCCACTTCGGCCGGAACCGGTGCTGAGGTGACCTTTACTGCCGTGTTCATCAACGAAGAAACCGGTTCCAAGGGCGGGATGAACGGTGATCCCCTGTACCCGGATGCTGCCATCCTTGATCCAGAACTCACCCTTAGTCTGCCCCCCAAGGTGACAGCCTATACCGGCATCGACGCCCTGACCCATGCCCTGGAAGCCTATACCTCCACCCAGGGCCACACCATCTCGGAGATGTATTCCCTGGAGGCCATTGATCTGATTGCCCGTAACCTGCCTGCGGCCTGCGCCAACGGGGGGAACCTCCAAGCCCGTTCTGCCATGCTCATGGGTTCTCTGCTGGGTGGTAAGGCTTTGGCCACTGCCGGAGTTGGCTTAGTTCATGCTATGGCCTATCCTATGGGGGGGATGTTCGGGGTTCCGCACGGATTGGCCAATGCGGTTCTTCTGCCCTATGTGGTGCAGTATAATCTCCCTGGAAATTACGAGAAATTCGCTTTGCTTGCAGAGGTGCTGGGTCAGAACACTGAGGGGTTATCTCGGCGTGATGCAGCCACTCTCTGTGTTGAGGCTCTGTATGACCTGAATGCCGACGTGGGTATTCCCGCCTCCCTCAAGGATTTGGATATGGATATACCCTTTGATCAAATTCCCAAGATGGCGGAAATCGCCCTGACCGTAACCCGGCCGGTGGAAAATAATCCCCGCCAGCCTTCTCTCGCCGATGTTATTGCTGTGTACGAACGGGCCTATCGGCATGAGATTATGTTGTAATCCGCGCTTTTGATATTTTTGTAGATACGGTAAGGGCACGGCGTGCCGTGCCCCTACCGGTATGAACCAACGGTTTTTCCCCATCACCCAAAAATGATCAGGCCCGGAGATCCCTATGCTTTTGGAATTGACTGTTGCTGTCAGTTTGGCGATTTTGGTTTCAGCCTTATGCAGCGTGCTTGAGGCGGTGCTTTATTCCCTGCCTATGAGCCGTATAGAGATGCTGGGTGAAACGCGACCGGAAAGTGCAGCTCTTCTGAAAGAACTGAAAGATAATATTGATCAGCCCATTACGGCTATCCTTACCCTGAACACCATTGCCCATACTATGGGGGCCTCGGTGGCCGGAGCTGCAGCTGCCTCAGTACTGGGAGAAAGTAATTTGATCTGGTTTTCCGTCTTTTTCACCTTGGCAATCCTGCTGCTCTCGGAGATTTTGCCCAAGACGATCGGGGTGGAGTTCAGCAGCCCTTTGGCCCCCTATATTGCTCGCCCCCTTCAGGTGATGGTGTTTGTGCTGAAGCCTATCATCCTGGTCTGTCAGGCTGTGACCCATCTTATTCCCAAGTCTTCGGGCTCGCAGGTCTCCGCAGAAGAATTGAGTACTATTGCCCGGCTCAGTCGAAAATCCGGTGAGATAGAAAGGGATCAGGAAAAGGTGATCACCAATATTATTGATCTGCGGAACAAGGCGGTGCGCCAGGTCATGACCCCGAGGACGGTCACTTTCACCCTGAGCAAGGAGATGACGGTGGCTCAGGCCGCTTTGTTGACTGAGCAATGGCGTATTCATAGTCGAGTTCCGCTCTACGGCAGGGACAGCAATGATGTTGTCGGCATTGTGCTCAGTTATGAGGTTATGCAGGCAGCAGCAGAGGGTAAGATGGAGTGCCGGTTGGAGGAGATTATGCAGCCGGTCCATTTTGTCCCGGAGATTGCCTTGCTCAACAAGGTTATGCTGGAGTTTTTTGAAAAGAAGCAGCATCTCTTTGTGGTGGTGGATGAATACGGCTCTGTCACCGGGGTTATCAGCCTGGAGGATATTCTGGAAGAGATCATAGGACGGGAGATTGTCGATGAATCAGACAGAACCTGGGATATGCGGGCATTGGCTCGGGAGGCTCGGACGGAGCGGGTCGCCACGATAAAAAGCACATCAAATAATTCGGAAACAACTGCTCTTTAAGTGCAGCAAGGTATCAGGAAGAAATAGAGGATAAAATTATGGGTAACCCCCTTCAGGATCAGCTTCTCAAGGCGGGGCTGGTCAGTAAAAAACAGGCTGGCAAGGTAAATCAGGAAAAGTACGTTCAGACGAAAAAGAAGAAAAAAGGCAAGTCTGTCAGGAAAAATGCCAGGAAACCGATCAGTCAGGCTGAGGTGGCTCGGGCTGCTGAGGTGGCTCGCAATAAGCAGCTCAGTCGCAAGCAGGCTGAGGAAAGGCAGCAGCATGAGCAGCAGGCCCAGATTAAGCAACTTGTCATCCAGAATCGAGTGGAACGGGACGAGAAGAACGGTCAGGCCTATCATTTTGCCCTGGGAAAAAAGATCCACCGTATTTTTATAGCTGAGGAGATGATTGATCGGCTTTGTCAGGGGCAATTAGGCATTGTTCAGCTTGCTGATAGCTTTGAGGTGGTGCCTGCCAAGGTGGCTCGTCAGGTCGAGGAGCGCGATAAAGGGGCTGTGATTTCTCTGCGGGAACCGGGACCAGAGGATGACGAAATCTGGTGATTTGATTGTGCAACGAGCGTGATTGTTGGGGCGACCCCCTTTGTTCGCCCCAACGTCCGGAACGGATGTAAACGGGCAGGCACAGGGACCTGCCCCTACAGCGTTCGATCAATTACAAGTGCAGTTGATGAAGTACATCGGGTTAGTTGCAACCCCGTCCCTTGGGGCGGGGTTTCTTTGTTTTGTATGCAGGGGTTGCTGATGCCCAAGCTCTGCTTGAGCATCTTGACTACAGAAGCTCCGGCTTCGGAAAACGAAGCAGAGATTCAAAAAAAGCAGTTCCCAAGCTGGAGCTTGGGAACCAGACAAAAAAATATCGCTTATGTTGGGTGTCGTAGGGGTAAACCTGTGTGTTTACCCTTGTCGCCACCCGGACAATAAAGGGCAGACACATAGGTCTGCCCCTACAATACTGCGTCTGAAAAGATAACGTCCTTGTTTATAAAGGCTCATTGATATTTTAGAGGGAAATTTTATGACTATTCGTATTGAAAGCTATGCAACGGACCAGGGAAAAAAGAGCATGGACGGGCTGCGGGATCGCTTTGCCCTTGCAGACAGCAAGTGCGCCCAAACCGTGACCGATATCCTGGAGCAGGTGCGCAGTCGGGGCGACGAGGCGGTTGTTGAGTATACCCGTCGCTTTGATGCCCCGGACATGACAGCAGAGGGACTCAAGGTCACTGAAGAGGAGTTTGCCCAGGCCGCAACGGCGGTTGATGATGATTTCATGGCAACCCTCGCCTTTGCCGCAGAGCGGATTCGCCTTTTTCATGAGCGGGAGATGGAAGATTCCTGGATGATGACCCGCGATGACGGCACCATTACCGGGCGCTTGGTCCGACCGGTGGATTCGGCAGGCTTGTATGTGCCCGGAGGGCAGGGGGGCTCCACCCCCTTGGTCTCGTCGGTACTGATGAACGCCATTCCCGCAGGCATTGCCGGGGTGCAGCAGCGAATCATGATGACCCCGCCGAATAAAGAGGGCAAGATTGCTCCGGCCCTGCTCATGGCAGCAAGGGAAGTGGGAGTCACCGAGGTCTATAAGGCCGGATCAGCCTGGGCTATTGCGGCCCTGGCCTTTGGCACCGAATCCGTACCAGCAGTCGATGTCATTGTCGGGCCGGGCAACCAGTTTGTTACCGAGGCCAAGCGGCAGGTTATGGGTAGGGTGCGCATTGATATGATTGCTGGCCCTAGCGAGGTGCTGATTGTTGCTGACCATGCAGCAAACCCGGCCTATATTGCCGCTGATATGTTGGCCCAGGCCGAGCATGATCCCATGGCCCTGGCTTTATTGCTCACCACGGATACCGCGATTGCCGAGACGGTCAAGGTGGAGTTGGAAAAGCAGTTGCCTGCCTTGTCCCGTGAGGATATCGCGAGAATCTCCTTGCAGCAGCGGGGCCTGATTCTGGTGGTGGAAAGCGTGGAGCAAGGTATTGCCCTGGCCAACGATATTGCCATTGAGCACCTGGAGCTTCAGGTGGAAGACCCTTGGCAGTGGTTGCCCATGATCAAGCATGCCGGGGCGATTTTCCTCGGCCCCCATACCCCGGAGGCTGCTGGCGATTATGTGGCCGGTCCTAACCATGTCCTGCCGACTATGGGCACAGCCCGTATTTCCTCGGCCCTTGGGGTGGAGACCTTTCTTAAGAAAAGCTCCATCATCTCCTATTCTCGCCAGGCCTTGCTTAATGATGCTGAGCATATTCAGCGGTTGGCTCAATTGGAGGGGTTGAGTGCTCATGCTCATTCTGTGGCGGTTCGGGTGAAATAGCGGGTCTGTGCGGTGTAGTGCGGTTTTTGCCTGGGGTGTTTTACCCCAGGCTGGGCAGGGCTGTTCAATTTTAGAAAAACTTGTATTTTCAAAACCTATGCAGTATTAACACAGTCGGGCTGGATTGGAAAAAAGCTCCTGGTATACAACGATCCGCAATATCATTCTGAATACTTCCAGCTCGGAAATTGAGCGAATTTTGAGGAAGCACGGCTGGATTCTCGCGGAAGAGGAAATGAAGAAAAAAAACCTTCGGGCCGCCACTGAAACCGGAAACGATGTGATTGCTCAGGTTAAAAAAAATCAGAAGACTCTTCCGGATGACTGTGGAAATATCCCGAATACAATTGTTTCTGATGATATTTTCACGGAGCCATTTGAAAAAAGGCGAAATCGTATAATGATTTGGTTATGAACAATAAGCAATAAGGAGACTCGGTCATGATAAAGCAGGAAACACATAGTGTGGCAATGGGGTATATTCTCTGGATTTTTGGTTTCATGGGGATGCATCGATTTTACTACGGCAAACCGATCTCCGGCACCGTGTATTTTTTCACGCTGGGCCTGCTCGGTATCGGTTGGATCATTGATCTTTTCCTGATTCCGGGTATGGACCGTGAGGCTGACCTGCGCTTTACGCCGGGACCTACAGATTATAATATCTGCTGGATTCTGTTGGTCTTCCTTGGTGCTTTTGGGGTTCATCGCATGTACATGGGAAAATGGCTCAGCGGAATCCTCTATCTTTTTACATTCGGGGTATTCGGTTTAGGTATCCTGTATGATCTCTGGACACTGAATGATCAGTTGACTGTGGTCAATAGCGGCGCATAACGAAAGATTCGGCAAGAGATCCGTTTGTTTTTCGTCTGAAAGAAGAGGTAAGAGCTGAAGCGCAGGGGCCGGTGTGAATTTTTGCGGTTTTGCTGTTGCATTCCTATTGCAATTCTTATTGCAATCACATCTGATCTATGGCACTCTTGCTCAAACTTTTACCTCTTACTTGACCTCTTCTCCATCTCTCAATACCGCATGATGATTATTTCTCCATATCTCTGAGGCCGTGCAAACGGTATCCGGCCCAGGTTGGGCTGGCAGGACATATCAGCGGTTCTTTCTCCTTTCTGATTTCTCTCGAATATCCTTTTTTGTTTTCCTGAAAATTAGACGAGCAGAAAACCGTCTGGTTTATATGACTGAGGAACGTTGACGACGTCGAGTCGGCAGCATGTGCTCCCTATGGAACGCACTGCGCTGGCATTGGACGTTTGCGACCTGATTTTGTTCTTTTTCAAGAACACCGGGGGAAAGCCCTCATTTTTTCAGGTTAACAGATCTTTCAATTTATCAGGAGATTATTATGCTAGAAGTAACTGAAACAGCACTCACAAACGTTAAAAAATACCTGAGTGAGAACAATATTGAGTCGGCAGTCCGCATCACTATGATGTCAGGAGGCTGCTCAGGCAACAGTCTTGCATTGGCCCTTGATGAGGCCAAGGAGAATGACCTCACCTCTGAGCAAGGCGGGGTGAATTTTCTTGTAGAAAAGGGTCTTGCTGAGACCTGCGGCACCATTACTGTAGACTTTCTTGAGTCAGATAGCGGTTGTGGTTGTTCCGGCGGTGGTTTCAGCATCAAGAGTGAAAAATCTCTGGCAGGTGATGGCGGCGGCTGTGGATGTTCTTGTACCTCAGGTTCCTGCGGTTAATTGTGCAACGGAGAAGATGAATGAGTACTTTTGAAGTGAAAGCCTATCCGGAACTATGGCAGTCTTTGGATATGGATGTGGAACGCTTTGATAAAGCCCGCCAGATGTTGGGCGATGCCTATACGCAATCCTTTCTCAGTCAGCAGAATCGACCGGACGGCATGGTCTATTTTGATAACATGATCGCTGAGCTGCACGGCGGTCGGATCAAAGAACTGCTGGCGGCCAAGGCAGAAGGGCATCCCGTGGTCGGAACCTTTTGCGTGTATATCCCGGAGGAACTCGTTCTTGCCGCAGGCGGCATCTGTATCGGGCTTTGCGGCGGTTCGCAGGGATCAATACCGGATGCAGAAAAGACCCTGCCGCGTAATATCTGCCCGATGGTCAAGTCGGCCTACGGCTTCAAGGCCGGGCGGATCTGCTCGTATTTCCAGGTTGCAGATTTTCTTTACGGCGAGACCACCTGTGATGCCAAGAAAAAGACCTGGGAATTGCTTGATCGCCTGATTCCCACCCATGTTATGGAGATTCCCCAATGCAAGAATCCCCAAAGTATTGCCCTGTGGCAGGAAGAGGTCAAGGCCTTTAAGGCCAAGATGGAAGAAACCACGGGCAAGGAAATCACTGAGGCGGATTTGGCTGCGGCCATTAAAGTGATGAATGATAAGCGGCGGGCCTTGCAGCGCTTGAACAACCTGCGCCACCATAATCCTGCCCCGATTTCCGGCAAGGACGGCCTGCTCATCGAGCAAATTGCCTTTTATGATGATCCGGTTCGGTTTACAGAAAAGCTGCACGCCCTCTGCGATGAGCTGGATCAGCGCGTGCAAAATCAGGTGAGCGTACAGGCCCAGAACAGCGCACGGGTGATGATTGCCGGTTCGCCTATGGCCTTGCCTAACTGGAAGGTCCATAATCTGGTGGAAGGGGCAGGGGCGGTAATCGTCAACGAGGAGTCCTGCGTCGGTACTCGTTATTTCAAGGATCTTATCGATGAGTCCGTCACGGGTATGGATAATATGCTGGCTGCGCTGACAGATCGTTATAAAGAGATTGATTGTTCCTGCTTCACTCCGAATAATGAGCGCATTGATCAGGTGGTCAAAGAGTTCCGTGATTCCGGGGCCCATGGTGTCATTAACTATTCTCTCCAGTTCTGCCATACCTATAATATCGAGGAGGTACGTGTCCGCGAGGCCTGCGAGCAGGAGGGAATTCCTTATTTGTTCCTGGAATCTGATTATTCCCAAGAAGATGTGGGCCAGATGCAGACCCGAATAGAGGCCTTTTTAGAACAGCTGACCGACTGAGAGGAAGAACTATGTACATCGGTGTTGACCTTGGTTCCCGGACCGTGAAAATGGCGGTCTGGGATGGGGAGCGTTTGCTGGAGCATCGGATCATTGAGTCCGGCTTTGAACCCCATCGGCAGGCAGAAAAAATGATTGCCGATTTCCGCGCGGACAGGGTGGTGGCCACCGGTTATGGCCGTCATCTCGCGGCAGAACATTTTGCTGACCAGGTCATCACCGAGATCAAGGCCCATGCCTTGGGTATTCGCCATCAGCTTCCTGATTGTACCACGGTTGTTGACGTGGGCGGGCAGGATTCCAAAGTCATCACTCTCAATGCCCAGGGCAAGGTGGCTCATTTTCAGATGAACGATAAATGCGCTGCCGGGACCGGTCGTTTTTTGGAGATCATGGCAGCCTCTTTGGCCTATCCACTGGCTGAATTCGGGCAGGCTGCCCTTGGAGCGGATCAGGAGGTGCAGATCAACTCCATGTGTACGGTTTTTGCCGAATCTGAGGTGATCTCTATGAAAAATCGTGGGATTCCTCGGGACCGAATTGCGAGGGCTGTTCATAGCTCGGTGGTTAGTCGACTGGTCGCTATGCTCTCCCGCACCGGTTACGGCGAGACGGTGGCCTTTTCTGGCGGAGTGGCCAATAATCCCTGTATTGTTCAAATGCTTGGGACGCAATTGGGTGATGCCCAAGTACTGATTCCTGATTATCCTGATATCACCGGGGCCTTGGGTGCCGCCTTAGCAGCGGCAAAAGGGCGAGGGTAAAAATATGAAACGCTCTAACAGTACGGAGAACTTCATTCTCCAACCTTTTCAGGAGGAGAGCTTTGCTGCCAACATCCAAATCACCGGCATCCTTGCCCGCACCGCAACCAACCTCCTGATCAGTTATGAGCTCAGCGGCAACGTGGCTGATGTCCTGCTTTCTCCACCGAGTTCCGTACCCCGCCGCAGGGATGGGCTTTGGCAAGCAACCTGCTTTGAGTTCTTTGTCGCGGTTAGTGGCTCGCCCCAATACTGGGAAGTCAACCTCTCTCCTGCTGGCGACTGGAATGTCTACGCCTTCACAGATTATCGCCACGAAATGCACGAGGAGGTGGCCCTTGCTGCCTTGCCTTTTACCGTGCATCGACAACCGGAATCGTACCGCCTTGAACTGGATTTTCCTCTGGCACAATTGATTGCTTTGGATCGGCCTATCGACGTTGGGGTCAGCGCTGTGCTCGAAAAAAACGGTCATCGGACCTTTTATTCTCTAACCCATTGCAGTTCCCAGCCTGATTTTCATCAGCGGGAAAGTTTTTTAATGAGGCTCTAACGATTCTACCTGGAACGTATGTTGACTACTCCCCCGCCACCTCCCACACTACAGATCGGCTGCTGCATAACACCCCACGGGCTCGGCCATGCGGCCAGGGCTTGCGCAGTTATGGAAGAGCTGTCTCGCCGGATACCGGTGCATTATAAGATCGTCAGCACAGCACCGACCTGGTTCTTTGCCGAATCTCTGACTGCCTCTTACACTCTCTATCCCTTGCAAACAGATGTGGGGCTGGCTCAGCACGATGCCCTGCGTGAAGATCTTGATCAGACCCTGGAGCAACTGCATGCCTTTTATCCCCTCCAACCCGAGTTGCTTGATCAGCTGGCGGCTCTGTTCGCTGATTGCCAGTTGGTGCTTTGTGATATTGCGCCGGTGGGCATTGCGGCGGCGGCCCAGGCCCGTAAACAGTACGGGGCCGAGGTGCGTTCGGTGTTGCTGGAGAATTTCACCTGGGACTGGATCTATCAACCCTACCTTGCTTCTCACCCGGAATTTGCAGATATTATTCATTATCTGCAAGAGCTGTATAGCCAAGCAGATTATCATGTTCAGGCGGAACCGGTCTGCGCACCTGGCAAGGTGGACCTGCTGGCTCCGCCAATTGCCCGCGCAGCCTGTACGTGTGGGCAGACCCGGACAGAGATCAGACAGATGCTCGCTTTGCAGGAGGAGAACAAGGTTGTCCTCGTCACTATGGGCGGAATTGAGGGCACGGAATTGCCTCTGGACCGCATGAGGGCCTGTCAGGATTTTTGCTTTGTTGTGCCGGGATAGGCAAGGGCAAGGATAGAGGCGGCAGGGAATCTCTTTTTTCTGCCTGCGGACAGCGCGATCCGTCATCCGGATTTGATCGCGGCTTGTGATGCGGTGATCGGCAAGGTGGGCTATTCTACCTTGGCTGAGGTCTATCAGGCCGGAATCCCTTTTGCCTATATCAGCAGGGAGTGGTTTCGCGAATCCCGGCCCTTGGCTGATTTCATTGCTCGGGAAATGCCGTCTTTGCCGCTGACAGAAGAGGCATTCTATCAGCAGGATCTGTCGGATATGCTTACCCGCTTATGCCGATTGCCCAAGCAAAGCAGGGAAGAGGAAGGCGGTGCCTCGGTAGTGGCTGATTTTTTGCTGCGCCTGTTATCTGGGAAGGGCACCCGTTGACCTGCTGTAGGGTGCAGATCCCCGTGTCTGCCCTGAATGTCCGGGCTCGCGAAACTGCGGCGTGTCGGTGTCAGCAACGACCTTGCGGAATCCCGCCCTTTTTTGTACACTCCTGCTGTCCTTTTTCTTTTTTCCATCAACAGAGATATTGCGAGGTTGTATGACCTCGTCCAAGCTCTATTCTTTTTTATTCTGCCCAGAGAAAACACTATGGATGCAAAACTTATCCTGCATCATGATGAAATGTCTGAAGAAGACACCCAGAATCTGATCTTTTCCCTTACGCAGACCCTGAATCAGGAAACTGACCTGGCAGTAAAGCAGCCCGAAGAAACAGCTGGTCTTGGCAGCAAAGGCGATGCTGTCACTATCGGGGAGATTTTCCTTGCCGCCTTGAGTTCCGGTACGGTGGTAGCCCTCTTGCAGGTGCTGAAGTCCTATGTCGAGCGGAAGCCGATGCTGCGGATTGAAATAGAGACGGTTGACGGCGACAAAGTTAAAATTGAGGCTGAACATCTCCGTCCGGGCCAGATAGAGCAGACCACTCAAGCCGTGAAGCAGCTCTGCGAGCACAGCGGCAATGTCGGTAATGGCTGAAAAGCGCTACGCAATCCTTATTGCCAGCAGCAGCTACCCAGATGAGCCGGGCCTGAAGGGCCTGCGTTGCCCTGAGAATGATGTCGATGCGCTGGATGCGGTGTTGCGTTCTCCTGACTTCGGGGGTTTTACCGAGACCTTTGTTTTTAAGAACCGACCCAACCATGAAGTGCTGGAGAAGATCGAGACCGTGCTGGGTGAAGCGGGCCGGAATGATTTGGTGCTCATCTATTTCTCCGGGCATGGTAAGCTGAATCCAGCAGGCCAACTCTGTCTTGCCACGGCAAATACCAAATTGCGGGCATTAGGCTCCACTTCTATTCAGGCGGCGGAGATCAAATCCTATTTTGATCTTTCCAGCAGCAGGAAAAAGATTTTCCTCTTGGACTGCTGTTACAGCGGGGCTGTGGGCAAGGCCTTTGCCAGAGGCGGCGTGGATGACCAATTGCAGCTCATGTCCCGAGGGCAGGGCACCTTTATCATGACCGCGTCTACCGGTATTGAGGTGGCGGTGGAAAAGGAGGGTGATGAATACGGCCTGTTCACCAAGCATCTTGTTCAGGGGATTCGTTCCGGCGAGGCGGATAAGGACGGGGATGGTTTTGTGGACATGCAGGAGCTGTATGAGCATGTCCATGAAAAGGTGGGGGCGGAAGGGGCGCAAAAGCCCATGCAGTGGGGGCTTGGTGTCAAAGGCAGGCTGGTGATTGCCCGAAGCGGGAAACAGTCAAGGCAGGAGATGGAACAAGAGCTGTATCGTCTTGCTGCGGAAGGACTGTTAACCAGCCGGATTGTTCATGAAGCCATAGGCGTTCTACATCTGTCCAGAAAGGCGTTGAAAGATGCAGATCGACAGCGTCTGGTTTTGATTGAGCAGCTCTCCGGCAAGAAGATCGGCTCGGCTGAGTTTATCGAGCAGTGGATGGGAATAGCGGACTCGAGAAAGAGCCGGTTGCCATTGCTTGTTCTTGTCTTTATCCTGCTTTGTATGGGGACTGTTGGAGGGGTACTCTTGTTGAGGCAGGATAGCGTTCAAAAGGCATCTGGATCGCCCCGTAAGCCTGCCCAAGAAACTCTATCCCCAGTGCCCGTTGTTCAGAGTAACCAGCCACCGGAGCAGACCAATCTTCCTGGCGCAATTGATGCGGCTCATGAACAGGATGAAGGTATTACGGAGCAATCTGCAACGATACCGGTTTCTCCACCTGTTGTTCCATTGCCAAAAGAAGAACCAGAACAGCCTTTTGTTGTCGTTGATCATCCGAAGACAAAAAAGGTTGTTGCGGTGAGTAGTAATACGCCCGATAAGCAGGAACCGGTTGTTTTATCGGTACCTGAGCAGGATAAAGAAATGACCGATCCGACCACCGGCATGGAGTTTGTCTCTGTGCCCAAGGGGTGTTTTCAGATGGGATCAAATGAGTATAATGATGAAAAGCCGGTGCATGAGGTCTGCGTGGACGGCTTTTGGATGGGGAAATATGAAGTGACCCAGGGGCAGTGGCAAAAGATTATGGGTGATAATCCGGCGGGTTTCAAAAAAGGTGACAAATATCCGGTGGAGAAAGTTTCCTGGGAGGATACGCAGAAGTTTATTACCCAGCTGAATAAGAAATCCGGGAAGGAATATCGTTTGCCCACCGAGGCGGAATGGGAATATGCTGCTCGGGCCAAGAGTTCGTACAAATATAGCGGTGGGGACGACTTGAATGCTGTGGCTTGGTATGACGGTAACAGCGGCGACAGCACTCACCCGGTAGGTCAAAAAAAGGCTAATGACTTTGGGCTTTATGATATGAGCGGTAATGTTTGGGAGTGGTGCGCGGATTGGTATGACGGGAAGTATTATGCGTCCAGCCCGCAGGAAAATCCGACCGGGCCGGATTCCGGTGCGGACCGTGTTCTCCGTGGCGGCGGCTGGATCTACCATCCGGTGCGCTGCCGCTCTGTCCTTCGGATTCGCCACGATCCGGGGGATCGCCGCGCCGGTATCGGGTTTCGTCTTGTTCTGCCCTTCCAGGCAGCTGGAAGCTGATCCTGCTTTTCCCGTGAGCAAAGAAAAAATGAGGGAGTGGAACAATGGCGGCAAGGAGCTGAGGGACGAAGCGATTGCAGCTATTGTGCAGCGAGTGAATATCAGGGGTATTATGGGGCGAAGCCCCGGCGATTTTTTTTGCCCCAACGGGGCTGTATATAACCCTTTCAGGGTATGACAACCCGTTGATTTTCCATATATGAGCAACCCAAGAATTATTTCATGATAATCGCCGTGGAGTGGGTATAATATAAATCAACCCAGATTAACTCTCTGAGAAAAATTTGTAATTTGCAGGTATATAATTCCTCATGAAAACGGAGAAATTCGATGGCAGAAACAATGCACATGGAAATCCCGCAGGACGTTTTAGCGGCGTTAAAGACCGGTATTCAGGACTTGGCCCAGTATATGCGGGTTGCAGCAGCGATATCCTGTTTTCAGGAGAAAAAATTATCCTTGGGCAAAGCTGCTCAGCTTGCCGGGTATAATCGTCAGCCAAGGGTAACACCCTGGGCAACCTATTGTCCCGGAGGGACATTCGATCATAGCCCAGTGATTTATCGCTGGGGAAAGAAGGGTTTCTCGGGGTGTTCCCCCGAGCTGATAAATATAACCCCTTTGGGGTATCGGTACCCGTTGATCTGCCGTAGGGTGCAGACCTATGTGTCTGCCCTGATGTTCCACGATGCCGACACGGGCGCACACATAGGTGCGCCCCTACAATAATAACGACACCACCATGCACCTCCACACCACCCAACAAAAAATCTTCAGCGTCTCCGAGCTGACCCGCTCCATCAAGGGCATGCTGGAAGGCCGTTTCTCCTTTATCAGCGTTGCCGGGGAGATCTCCGGCCTGCGACGACCGGGCTCCGGTCATATGTACTTTACTCTCAAGGATGATCAAGCCCAGGTCAAGGCTGTGCTTTTTAAGATGCAGCAGCGCTATTTGCAACAGCAGCCCAAGGACGGTGATATGGTGATTTGCCTGGGCAGGGTTTCTGTGTACGAGCCCAGGGGTGATTACCAGCTCATCATCGACAGCCTGGATTATCACGGGGAAGGGGCCTTGCAACTCGCTTTTGAGCAGCTGAAAAAACGGCTGGACGCTGAAGGCCTCTTTGATCAGGAGCTGAAAAAGCCGCTTCCCCCGCTGCCCGAGCATCTCATCCTCGTGACCTCGCCCTCGGGTGCTGCGGTCCATGACTTCATCCGCATTGCTCAAAAGAGATACCCGCAGGTACGGATTTCGGTTTATCCGGCAGCAGTACAGGGAGAGCATGCGGCAAAAGAATTGTGTCAGGCTGTTGCGGAGATTAATCTTCAGCAGGAAGCAGGTCGGCTGGCAGCAGACGCGATTATCCTCTGCCGGGGCGGTGGCTCTGTTGAGGATTTGCAGGCCTTTAATGATGAGGAGCTAGCGCGGGAGATTCACAGGTCAGTCCTCCCGGTGGTCAGTGCGGTGGGCCATGAAATCGATTTTACTATTGCCGACCTGGTGGCTGATCTTCGTGCGCCCACCCCCAGCGGGGCCGCAGAGATGCTGCTGCCGGACAGCCAGGCCTTGCGCGAGCATCTTGCTGGTCAGGCCCACAGGCTGCGCCGGACCATGCAGGATAAACTGGATCGCCAGCAGGAGCGGATAGCCCTGTACCGGCAAAAACTGACCGGTGCTGCCCAGCCCGTTGATACCCTGCTGCTCCGCCTGGACCATATGGCGGAAAATATGGAGCATGCTGTACACGCCAACCTGGCTGCTCTCCAGACTCGTCTGGACCGGGTGGAAAATCGTCTTAAACGAAACAATCCCTTGCTGGTGCTCAATCTCCATCATCAGCGGATTGAGGAGATGCAGCGACGACTTCGCCAAATCGGCATCCGGCTTATCAGCGATAAGGAGCAGGAGCTTGCCCGAGCCGCAGGGGTTTTGGAGGCGGTGAGTCCGCTCTCCACCCTGGCACGCGGCTATTCTGTAGCCCGGAAAGTTTCGGGCCGCCGAACTTTGATCTCGGCAACAGACCAGGTATGTCTTGGAGAGCCCATTGAGGTGCTGCTCCATCAGGGGCGGCTGGAGTGTGAGGTGACCAAGGTGGAGTGCAATCTGTCCGAGCGGTAATTTTTTTCCAGTGTTAAAACTTCGGTCTATTTGAATACTGTCTCTTTGGGACGCTTTTTCCGCCCCAGAGGGGCCGGGTGAACAGAGCCTGATGTTTATAACATCGGGTATACAATGTGTTGAAGTAACCATGTGTAATCGTAAACAATTTCTCAGCGGGCTGAAGAAGCTCGGCCTTTCTCTCTCGCCCCAACAGACTGACAGCACCCTCCTTTACTGTCAGGAGCTACAAAAATGGAGCAAGCGGATCAATCTGATTGCCCGCAATACCAGTCCGACCGATATCGTGGAAAAGCATTTTCTTGATTCCTTGAGCCTGCTGCCTGTTATCCGCCAATACAGCCTGGATAAGGAGAGGAGCGGGGACGAAGGGATAAGTCTGCTGGACGTGGGCACGGGGGCAGGTTTTCCCGGACTGGTACTGGCAGTAGCCTTGCCGGAACTAGCCGTCACCCTGGTGGAACCCAGGCAGAAGCGGGTCTCTTTTTTGCGCCATATCATCCGAACCCTAGGGCTCACCAATGTCCAGGTTACAGATCAACGGATTGAGCCGGGACAGGTCTGGGATGGGCCGGAATGCACCTTTATCACCAGCCGAGCCGTGACCGCAGTGGACACCTTTCTGCCCATGATAGAGGGGATTGTCACCGAAAACACAGTGGTCATTATGATGGGTGCGACCGATGAGGCCTCCTTGCCTGGACAGGAGGAACAGGTTGTTGCGGGCTGGCAATGCCTGGAGGAACGAAAATTTTTCCTCCCTTTTTCTCATCATCCGAGAACCTTGACTCTGCTGCAAAAAGTGGTCTGACTGTCCTGTCGGACGGATAATCCGGTACAATCGTTTTTTTCGCGGGCAAAGGATGGCGAAATTTTCTTTTTTCTGGTAGGGTTTCGCCGTATTTGAGTCGTATTTATTTACGTTGCAGCGTGCTTTTTATGTCGTACCTCTGCAGCCTTGTATGCAGGTGTCGGAGGAGCGAACTCCTGTGTTCGCCTTGAACGTCCTTATGCGACATATACACGGCGACATATAAACGGGCAGGCACAGGGGCCCGCTCCTACAGTTCTGTACTGGAAAACGGGAAAGGATCCCCTCTGTAATTAATTAGTTAAAATTTGAAGCAACCCGGAGGCGAGAACAGAAGCTTCGGGGAATGACGAGATATTATGAGCAAGAAAGTAGCAGTACTGGCCGGAGACGGTATCGGCCCAGAAGTGATGGCAGGGGCTATCAAGGTTCTGGATGCAGCGCAGGAGAAGTTCGGTTTCTCTCTGGAATACCAAACAGCAGACGTGGGCGGTCTGGCCATTGATAATCACGGTGAGGCCCTGCCGCAGTCCACCCTGGAAGTCTGTGAAGCTGCGGACGCCATCCTCTTCGGTTCCGTAGGCGGTCCGAAATGGGAAACCCTGCCTCCGGCGGAACAGCCGGAACGGGCAGCCCTGTTGCCCTTGCGCAAGCATTTTGATCTGTTCTGTAATCTGCGCCCGGCTCGGGTCTTTAAGTCCCTGGCAGCTGCCTGTCCCCTGCGCCCGGATATCGTCGACCAGGGTTTTGATATTCTTGTGGTTCGTGAGCTGACCTCGGGTATCTATTTTGGTACCCCCAAGGGGCGGGAAGGGAGTGGTGCTGATGAGATGGCCTATGATACCATGGTCTATAAGCGTTCCGAGATTGAACGGATCGCCCGTATGGCCTTTGAAGCGGCTCGGGTGCGCAATAAGAAGGTGACCTCCGTGGATAAGGCCAATGTTCTGACTACGATGGTCCTCTGGCGTGAGGTGGTCATAGAAGTGGCAGCAGATTACCCGGATGTGGAACTGAACCATATTTATGTGGATAATGCCACCATGCAGCTGGTCCGTTGGCCCCAGCAGTTTGATGTTATGCTCTGTGGCAATATGTTCGGTGATATCATTTCGGACGAGGCAGCCATGCTCACCGGCTCTATGGGGATGCTTGCCTCTGCCAGCCTGAACAGTGCCAGCTTCGGCCTGTTTGAACCGGCAGGCGGTTCAGCGCCGGACATTGCCGGACAGGGCATTGCCAACCCCATTGCCCAGATTCTCTCTGCTGCTATGATGTTGCGCTACAGCCTGGATCAGGATGGAGCAGCCACAGCCATCGAGAATGCGGTTTCTGCTGCTCTGGATAAGGGCGTGATGACGGCTGATATCGCGACAACGGGCTGTACTTCGGTGAACACCAAGGAAATGGGCGACGCCATTGTCGCGGAATTATAATCCGGTAGGATAAAAGAACAGAGACCGATGACCAGACGAGAGAATATTTTCCTGATTGCAACCCAGGATACCGTCCCCCTTGCCGATAAGGTAGCAGCAGAGCTGCGAGTAGTATGTACCCCGATGATCCGCAAGCAGTTTGCTGACGGTGAAATATACCACGCTTTTCCCTGCGATGTTTCAGGCCGGGATATTATTATTATCGGATCAACCCATACGGACGAGGCTATTCAGGAGCTGATTGACCTGATCGCGGGCGGGCGTTATTGGAATGCCCGGAGCGTCAATGTGGTGATTCCCTATCTTGGCTATTCCACTATGGAGCGAGTCAAACCCGAGTCCGGCGAGATACCCAAGGGCGTTACCCGTACCCGCCAGGTTTTTCGTACGCGTCCAAATTATGTGGCCTTTGTCGACCTCCATTCCGAGGCCGTGCTCCATGCCCATTCCGGCGAAGTCCGCACCCGCCATCTCTGGACCGAGACCTTGGCGGCGCAGAAAATTCGGGATATGGAGCTGGAAGATTACGTGTTGGTATCACCTGATTACGGTTTTAGTAAACGGGTGGCCCTGTTGGCCGGGATTTTAAAATGCCCGCATACCGCAGCCAACAAGGACCGCTATGATGTGGATAAAACCATTGTCAGCCAGCTGTCCAGTGCGGTCAAGGGGAAAACGGCCATTATCTGCGATGATATGATCCGGACCGGTGGTTCCATGTTGCAGACAGCAGATCGCTGCTATGAGGCCGGGGCTGTGGATGTTATGGTGATGGCAACCCATCTGGTCCTTTCCGGTGGAGCCCGTGAACGCTTCAAAGAAAAGGGCATTAATCGAATCATCGGGGCAGATACCTTCCCCGGTACCCAAAAAGACGATCTGCTGGAGGTGTATTCTGTTGCTCCGCTTATTGCCTCGGAATTGGTTCATTATCTCAGGATCATTTGACCGCAGGCGGCTTGCTTTACGCTTGGCCGATTGTTTTGCTCAATAATGCTGAGCTTGTTTGTAACGAGGTTCGAATATTAATAACTTGGTGGTGTGATCCCGCCGCAGAAACCAGGAAAAAGAGATGAAAAAAGTCGGTATAATCGGTTGGCGAGGCATGGTCGGATCCGTGCTGATGGAGCGCATGCGTGAGGAGAATGATTTCAAGGACATTGAGCCCCTGTTTTTCTCCACTTCCCAGGCAGGCCAAGAGGGACCCGAAATCAACGGCACCACCTATGAGCTGCTTGATGCCAAAGATCTGAGCCTGCTCAAAGAAACTGATATTTTGCTCTCTTGTCAGGGGGGCGGGTACACCTCGGATATCCATCCCAAGTTGCGTAATGAAGGCTGGGATGGGTATTGGCTTGATGCTGCGTCCACTCTGCGTATGGAAAAAAGCGCCATCATTGTTCTGGATCCGGTGAACCGTAAGATTATTGATCAGGGGCTGGCCGATGGGATCAAAGATTATGTCGGTGGTAACTGTACTGTCTCCCTCATGTTGATGGCCTTGGCCGGTCTGTTTGAAAAGGGTTGGGTGGAATGGATCACTTCCCAGACCTATCAGGCCGCCTCTGGAGCAGGGGCCAAAAATATGATTGAGCTGGTGGAGCAGATGCGCCTGATCGGTGAGAATGCTCAAAATGTGCTGGATGATCAAGAAACGGCTCTTAGGGTTGATGAAAACGTCACAGAGACCATCCGCAGTCCTCGCTTTTTGACAAAGCAATTTGGTGCGCCTTTGGCAGCGAGCCTCATCCCTTGGATTGATCGGGCTATGGACAACGGCCAGACCCGCGAAGAGTGGAAGGGGATCTCTGAGACCAATAAAATCCTCGGATCTACGGAGAATCAGATTCCTATTGATGGCTGCTGTGTTCGGGTCGGTTCTATGCGCTGCCATAGCCAGGCCTTCACCATTAAACTGAATCAGGATATTCCCTTAGCTGATATTGAAGAGGCCATTGTCAGCCATAATCAATGGGTCTATTTGGTAGCCAATATCAAGGAGGAAACAGTGAATAAACTGACTCCCACCCGCGTCTCACGAACCCTTGATATCCCAGTGGGCCGTTTGCGCAAAATGAATCTGGGTGAGCAGTACCTGAGCGCCTTTAGCGTTGGAGACCAATTGCTCTGGGGTGCTGCTGAGCCGGTCCGGCGGATGCTGAAGATTGCCTTGGAGCATATCAGCTAAGCCTTTTTGAGGAGGGGTGCCCTGCGTGTCTTCCCGTCTGCCCGAAATAACAGGGCGACCACCGGTCGCCCCTACAGTACCCGGCATAATGGGTAAGATATTTCTTATTAAATTCTTTATCGATCAGGGCTGACAGCAGGTTGTTCCTGTTCTTGTTGCCCCTGTTCCTGTTGCCGTTCCTGGAGCACCCGTTCGTTACGCTCATACAGAGCAAAATAGAAGGCGAACAGGATGCCGATGGTGAAGAAGATTCGGGCAATCCTGTCCCAGGCAAGTCGTTTGTCCTTGTGGAGAAAACGGATAATGACCACCAGAATCCAAGTAAAGCCGATACAGTACGGGACTGTGGTTAGGAGTTGAGCCACCGTTCCTGTAACAATATTTTCTGCCGACGGCCCTAAGCGCAGATGAAAGAGCAGATAGGCTGCGGCGGTGAGGAACAGGGTGAATCTTTCACGAAATGTTTGCATAATGTCTGTTGAACGTGCCTATATCTTTCCAAATATCTTGCCTGACAACGGCTTGATATTTCCCTTGGCCCAGTTTTTTGATCAGATTGTTCTTCTCAGGCCAGTTGAAGACGATCTTCCAGATACTGACACCCCGTTTTCAGTTGAGACAGCGGACCAGCAGGGGAGGAGCGGGGGTGTCAACTTCTCTTGCCCTGCCCCGCTTGCAGAGGACCGCGAGCGTTTCCTTATCTTGCTCCAGGATATCCGTTCGCGTCCTGAGGATTATGCCGGGCATCTCGGTAATCTTTCTGCCGGGCTCGGCAATATGGTCAGGCCCAATGAACAGGAACAATCCATCATGGACACCCTGCTCCGGCAAACCGGCATTGGGGCGGGATCCAAGGACAATACTCCTGAACCGGGAAAGGGGCAAGAAAAGAACGCCTCTTCCGTGCTTCTCTGGCAGGCCCGCTTGCTGCTCAAACTCGGTGAGTCCCTGGACCGGAATCAGGCTGAGATCCGTCGAGACCTGGACAGGATGACCCGTCAGCAAGAGGAGCTGTTCCGTGAGCTGCGCAAAGAAGGCAAAGAACAGGAAGGGGAACTTCCTGGGCTTGCTTTTCCTTTGTTCGACACGGATAATGAACTTTCGTTGAAACAACAACGGCTGCGCCTCAAGGCGTGGAGTCGTCTCTTTGCTCTTAGTCCAGATCAATTCGAAACCACCGCCTTTATCAGCTCAAGCCCTGATACTGTTGAAGCCCTTCTGAAGCATTACCGGCAGGGACACCTCGGAACAGCGAAGCAGTTGTTGAACCTGCCCCTCCCTGCTTTTTTTGATGAAGACGATGAGGCCTTGCTCTGTCGAGATCGTTTCCAGGAAGAGGCCAGTGAGTTAATCGCAACAATCAGGGGAGGATCAACTGCGTCAGCAGGCGCGATGTTTCCAGAAGAATCTATGGAGGCGTGGGGAGATATGCTGGAACGACATTATCCGGCAGCGAAACACAGACGTTATACCTTAACCCTGTACTTTTTGCCTGCTATTACTCCTCAACGACTCTTTCTTGAGACCTTTGCTCCGCATGATGATATTTCCGCAAGGGAGGTTGTTGAAGCAACTGGGGGAGGAACGGTACTCGGGCTGCTGGTGAGATAGGGCAGGGGCGTGAATAAAGAAAGGCGGACATCGGTCCGCCTTTTTCTCTCTGTTATTCTGAGTTGTTCTGGCTGTGTCAGTAAGGTTTTTCTTTAGCAGGATGGACTCCACGAGGTTGTTACCTGATTGACATCAAAATAAATATCGACTCTTACTGTACGGGTGTCATCACTATTCAGGTAATGGTGAGGTGATTGGTGATAGATCTTTGCTATCGGGCAAGCTTTACTGCAGTCAGGCGCTATTGTCTCACATTTTTCATTTCCTAATCTGCGGTTCACCTCAAAAAGCAGTGGATGGTCGTATCCAGATTCAAGCCCATATTTTCTTTCAGCCTCTTCTACCGTCAAACCCACAATATTAGGCATAGGATCAGGGCCTAAGGACGCAAAAGCATTTTGAGCCCATACTCCGGATGATGCCAGCACGACAGTCAATAAAAACAGTATATTATATTTAATCATTGTGTTCCTCCTTTTTAAGAACAGCTCTTATTGATAATAGTTATCTTTTAATAAAAAGATACCGGATAAAAAAGAAGGCGTCAAGTGGAATAAAAGATATATGAATATAAATTTGCTGTGGTTGTAGGTGTTTTCGGTTGGCTTGCTTTTTAAGCGAGTAAATTCAGAAGGTTGCGGTGCTGTTCGATGCCGTTGACTATTTTGAATTTTGGGGAGGACGCTTTTCTGGCAATACAAAGAGTTAAGAGCAGGCATCAATGCCAGTAGGGTACTGAAAGAGGGGCAGTGGAAATAAAGAGGGGTGGTGGGAATAAAGAAAGGCGGAAAGGTATCCGCCTTTTGATTCTATTGTTGCGCTATATCAGTATGTTTTTAGCAGGATGGGTCCCTTGAGGTTATTACCTGATTGACATCAAAATAAATGTCGACTCTCACTGTACGACTATCATCACTGTTCAGGTAATGATGAGGTGATTGGTAGTAGATTTTTGCTATTGGGCAAGCTTTACTGCAGTCAGGAGCTATTATCTCGCACTTTTCAGGTCCTAATCTGCCGTTCACTTCAAAAGTTAGTGGATGTTTATATCCAGATTCAAGACCATATCTTTTTTCAGCCTCTTCTACCGTTATCCCCTCAACATTAGTCATAG
>CBFDDU010000022.1:0-28057 GCA_965603655.1 uncultured Candidatus Electrothrix sp.
GGTCGGCAGGAGATGAAATTGCTGAAAGACATGGGCGATGGTCTCGGCCCGGAGCTGGGCCAGCTCTTTCTCTTGCAGCTGGAGGATATCGCGACCGCGCAAGCGACAGGTTCCGCTGGTGGGCTTGAGCAGGCAACCCAGGATATGGAGCAGGGTGGATTTTCCTGAGCCGGAACTGCCCATGATGGCCAGAAAGTCTTTTTCCTGGATATCAAGATCAACTCCTTTCAGGACTTGGAGACAACCAGAACCGTGGTTGTACTGGTGAAGGAGATTGCGGGCAGAAATAAGCATAATATCAAAGGAGATGATCAGTAACCGTTGGGACGCACCAGAAAGACCTGTTCCCCTGTTGCCAGACCTCCAGTGATCTCAATGAAATGCTCATTACTGTGCCCGATTTGCAGACTGCGGTGCAGGTTTCGCTGTTGTACCCCTGTTTCCCTTTGGATAAAGCAGAAGGGGCCGTTGCTGTCCTGGAAAACAGCCTCGATGGGTAGGGAGAGTACCTGATTGAGGACTGCTGTTTGCAGTTCCACCCGAGCGGACATGCCCGGCCTGAGTCGTTTATCTGTGGTCTTGAGCGAAAAATGGACTTGAAAATATTTTTCTCCGGATTGGCGGCCCTGTTGTTTTTTGGCCAAGGCCCCGATAAAGGCCAGTTCGCCCTCTAAGTTGAGAGCAGGGTAGGCATCCACCGTGATAAGAGCCGGTTGGCCGACAGCGATCTTGTGCAGGTCGATTTCTCGAACCTTGCTTTTAACGATCAGAGTGCTCAGGTCCGGCAGCGAGAGAATGGGCTGATGAATAATGACCGTGTCGCCCTCCTGTGCGGTCCGCATTTCACCGTTGCGGAAGGCCTCGTGATGAATAACCAGGCCATCGGAGGGGGCGTACAGGGTGGTTTTTTCTAGCTCTGCCTCTGTCTGGTGCAGGGCTGTTCGGGCTGCTTGCAGCTTTGCCTGGACCTGATCAACAGCGGCCTTGGCTCGGGCTATTTTATGGATACCGGCCTTGCCCAGCTGTTGCAGGCCCAGTTTGGCATTCTCCACCTTGGCAGCAGCGGTTTCTGTGAGTGAGGGGAGAATGAAATCACGGTAGGCGATATAGCGGCGCTTGGCGCTGGTAAATTCTTCGTGAGCAACAGCAATCTTGTCGCGAATGCGGTTCAATTCCGCCGGGTTTTCGTAGCCTTCCTTGGCCAGCTTCTCCAGATCCGCCGCATACTCCTGATACCGCTTGAATTCCAGTTCCGCCTTGTCCTGCTCATCCCGATACTGGGCCAGCGTCATAGGGCCGTCTCCTTTCACAAGTCGTTGTAGATCAAGCTTTGCGACCCTGAGGCTGTAACGGGCGGTTTCGTTCTTATGCCCTACCTCTATTTTTTCCCAGCTCAGGAGCTGATCAGCTGCTTCAAGGCCAGCACTCAGATCATCAATTTGTCCGGAGCATTGGGTCACCGCCTCTTCAAAACGGGTTGGGTCAAAGCGCACCAGGATATCTCCTTTTTTGACCGGATAACCGTCCCGTGCAAGAAAAATAATCTTTGCCCCTGGTCCCTTAATTCGGGAAGCAACCAAATGGGAGTTGACCGCATGGAGGGTGCCGACTGTCCGCACTGTCACCTGGAAATCCCGGAGAGCGACCGTGGTCAGCGGGAGGGATTGGGCAGATGGAGGCGGAGCATACTGCCTGAATAGCAGGACAGAGAGGAGGGCGGCACAGAGAAAGAAAAGGAAATATTTCATGGGTTTTCGGACGAGTTTTCAGAAGGGAGCTCGGGAGAGGAGGTAACGGCCATCAGGGTGCCCATAGCCGCACGAAAGCGGTACCCGTCCGTGATGTAACGGATTTCATCGGTCATAAGGTCGATCCTGGCCTGTTCGAGCTGGGCCTCCGCCTCCAGGAGATCAAAATTATCCGCCTCATTATACTGAAATTTAATCTTTGCCAAACGCTGTTTTCCTGTGGTTTGATGAATTTGCTCCCGGCGCAGGGCGATACGCTCCTTGGAGGCATTGAGGGCATTGAGCACGGTGCGCACCTCCCGAATGATTTTTTCTCGGGAGGATTCCATATTCAGACGACTACGATCAACAGTCAGGCGGCTGTTGGCCAGGGCAGCCTTTTCCGCCGAGCGTGTCCAGTCGGTGCTGCTTGTCAGGGCCACTGACCAGATATCTTGGTCCGGGAGCAGGAAATTCTCAAACTCCTCTGTCTCACCTTGGCGGGTGTAGCCCAGTTTGAGCTTGAGTTCCGGCAGGGTATTGTGCTCCGCCACCTTTTCCTTGCGCAGGGCCTCGGTAATATCAGCTCGGCCTTGGGTGATCTCAATCCGATGTTGCAGGGCAATCTGCACAGCCTCATTCAGTTTGATCTTGATCAGGGTATATTGCACAGGGGCCTGGACTGCTATGGGGCTGTCCAGAGGCAGGGCAAGAAGATCTTTGAGACGGTCAGCTGTCTCGGCAGCGTGTTTTTTGGCAGAGTTCAGCTGCTCCTCAACTTTTTTCATCCGCAATTCAGCCCGATAACCATCCATAGAGCGCCCGATGCCCGCTTTCTCTCTGATGCGGGCGGTGTGCAGATGACCTTTGAGGGGGGATAACTGGTCCGCGTAGAGCTGGACCAAGTATTGCGCACGTATCAGGGCATAGACTGCCTGCACGGTCTCCAGTACGATGTTGATCTGAGAGCGGTGCAGCCTGCGAGAAGAGGAGGCCAAACCGTATTCCTGCGCTAGCACTGTATTTAGGTTAACATCTCTGCCGAATCCCCGCAGCAGGGGAACTGCCAGTGAACAGCTGATTCCTGTTCCGTAGGCATCATCGTCGATTGCAACACTGGGCGCAACGCCGATCTGGATGCCGTTGTAGAATTTTTTGGAAATTTTCCCGCCCACTCTCCAGACGAGCTGCTCTTCATCGCTTTCTTTACTCTCGCTGGAGGAGTAGTTAATGCTGGAAAGCGGGGCGATCTGGACGGAGAATCTGTCTCTGGCCGCATCCAGATAGAGCTGTCTGCTGCTCTGATCAAGAGCGCTGCTTCTGAGCTGGCGATTATGACGTAATGCCCGACTGATGGCCTCCTCCAGGGTGAGTTGCTTTAGGGTGGGTTCTGTTGCACGAGTTGCAAGAGTTGGAAGAGCCCGCGCTGTGGGAAAAAAGAACATCGCCGAAAACACCATCAGGACACAGAGGTTCCTGGTGCGGTGGGATGAGCTCTGAGATGATCGAAGAGATAAGCGATACATGAACAATGGGCTTTGCATTTTGAGAGAAAATTATGGCGTTGCTGAGTATGTTAACAGAAGTTATTCTCGAAATTGTTCTCGACCGGGGCGCTTATTATGCAGTATGGGGTAATATGTTACGTGCGGATAGAGATAGCGTCAACCGATTTTCTGCTCCCGGAGCAAGAGTAGGCCTGTGAGTTCTCCAATGAGAGAAAAAACACTGGAAAACAGGGGCGGTGCTGTGCTAGAAAGAGAGCTCCTGTCATTTATTGATATAAAACAAAGGGGAATATATGATATTTGAGCTGAATCAGAAAGAACCAGAGATGTTCAGCGGAGATCTGCTGGTCTATTTTATTCGAGAAATCGAGAGCAAGACCGTACCGTGCCCGTCCAAGGCCGTGCGCAGAGCGTTGAAACATGCCTGGAAGAGCGGTGATTTCACAGGAAAGAAGGGACAGGTCTTTTTGTTTTATCCTTCAGCAACAGCAAGGAATCCTGCGGCCTACCGGGTGCTGGCGGTTGGTTTAGGAAAGGCGGCTGATGAGAGCGATAAAAACGCCCTGCGTGAGCAGATCCGATTGGCTGCCGGAACAGCTGTCCAGCAGGCAGCAGGCCTGAAGGTCAAGAGCTTGATGGCTGTCCTCCCGGAAAAAACCGGGTTGGAGGATAGCGAGGTCGCGGAATGCCTGACCGAGGGTCTGATTCTCGGTAGTTATCGTTTTGATAAGTACAAAAGCAAACAAGAAGACCAGGAGGAACAAGTCGAGATAGAGGCCTTTTCCCTTCAGGTCGGTACGCTGAACCCCAAGGCGGCACAAGCGGGTATGAGTCTAGGCAAGAAGGCCGCCACTGCTGCCTGTCGGGCCAGAGATATGGCCAATGAACCGGGCAACGGTTGGCCGCCTTCGAAATTTGCTGAATTTGCCCGGCGACTCGCGCGCAAGCATAAGCTCTCCTGCGAGATTATTGAAAAAGCTGCCATGAAAAAACTGGGCATGGGCGGTATCCTGGGCGTGAATCAGGGCTCTGCTCTGCCGCCCAAGCTGGTGATCCTGAAATATGAGGGCGGGAGTAAGAAAACAGATCCGACCCTGATGCTGGTGGGTAAGGGGCTGACCTTTGATTCTGGCGGTATCAGTCTCAAGCCAGGTCTGGGGATGGAGGACATGAAGTACGATATGTGTGGCGGTGCTGCAGTTATTTGTGCCATGCAGGCCATTGCCCAGGAGCGTCCCAAGGGCATCAATGTGGTGGCCTTGGTGCCGTCCACGGAAAATCTGCCTGCTTCCACGGCCCTCAAGCCCGGTGATATCATCACCCATTATAACGGTAAGACCTCGGAAATAATTAATACCGATGCCGAAGGCCGGCTGATTCTGGCCGATGCCCTGGCGTACGGTATTGAGCAATATGCACCTGATGCAGTGATTGATCTGGCAACCCTGACAGGAGCGGTCATCGTTGGCTTGGGTCATCATCGTACCGGATTGCTGGCCACCGACGACAGCTTAGCGGATCAGCTGCTGGCTGCCGGAGACCGGGCCGGGGAACCCCTTTGGCGTCTCCCTCTGGGGCCGGAATATTCCGAGCAGATTAAATCCCTGGTGGCGGACATCAAGAATACCGGCGGTAAGGGCGGGGGCACTATCACCGCAGCGGCCTATCTTCAGGAATTTGTCGGGGATACACCTTGGGCCCATCTTGATATTGCCGGGACAGCTTGGAATTTTACGGAAAAAACCTATATTCCCAAGGGGCCGTCCGGGATTGCTGTGCGCACCTTGGTGGATCTGGTTCGCCATTGGCAGGGGAAGAAGGAAGGGTGATTGGACTGTAGGGGCACGGCATGCCGTGCCCCTACCGGACGCAAAATTTTTGCGTAGACACGCGGTCTTCCCCTCCGGCACCCGGTTAAGAAGGGGGGTAAGTATTTCTTATTGCCTCCTGTCGGGAAATCTGCCGAGATAAAAAGACTTAAAAAATACAAACATACAGAGACACTCTAACGGAGAGATAGATGGCGAAAAGAAAAGGTATTACAGTCAGTAGGCAGCTCATGGACAGCCAGCAGATGCACCCGGAGGCAACAGGGGAGCTCACTGGCCTGCTCAGTGAGCTTATTGTGGCGGCAAAAATCATCAGTGCCGAGGTCAATATGGCCGGGCTTGCCGGTATCCTGGGGCAGTCAGGCAAGACCAATGTGCAGGGTGAGGAGGTGCAGAAGCTGGATGATTTTGCCAACCGGACCCTCAAGCGGCGGATGGAGCAATGCGGTTATGTCTGTATTATGGGCTCGGAAGAGGATGAAGGGGTGATCCCGGTCCTGGACGGTTATGAGGGCAAGTACACCCTGGCCTTTGACCCCCTGGACGGTTCTTCCAATATTGATGTCAATGTCAGTATCGGCACGATTTTTTCTGTGCATCGTCGCAAAAGCGAGGGCAAGCAGGGGGATATGGCTGATCTGCTGCAAAAGGGAAGCGAGCAGGTGGCAGCCGGTTATGTCATCTACGGCTCCAGCACGGTCCTGGTCTACACCACCGGTCATGGTGACGGGGTCCACGGCTTTACCCTTGATCCCAGCGTGGGCGAGTTTTTTCTCTCCCACCCGGATATCACCATCCCTGAGAAGGCCAAGTATTACAGCATCAATGAGGCCTACTCTCGGTATTGGTATGACGACGCCACTGCCTACATCGACAAACTGAAAGAGATGGATGAGCAGGGCGAGCGTTCCTACAGTCTGCGTTATATTGGTTCGCTGGTGGCGGATTTTCATCGCAACCTGATCCAGGGTGGGGTTTTTCTTTATCCTCGGGATAAAAAGAGCACGGATAAGCCGGACGGTAAGCTGCGTCTGCTCTACGAGGCTGCCCCGCTGGCCATGATTGCGGAAGAGGCCGGGGGGATGGCCATCACCGATGACGGACGCCGTATCCTGGATATCGAGCCGAAAGATTTGCATCAGCGGGTGGCCTTGGTTATCGGGTCTCGTGATGAGGTTACCCTGGCGGAGGAGTATTTTAAGAAGGGGTGATGGGTTGACCGTCAATCCTTTCTTTTTGCTGTCTTCTCTGCGTGGATACGACAAGGGCTGTTCCTGAATTTTGGGGCAGCTCTTTCAAGACGCTCAAAAAACGCAACATGCTTTGTAGTGAACTGAGAAAGCAATATGGGATGGAATAGTCCTCTAGCTCTGTACCCTGGAAGTGGACGCAAAGAAAAAGCGAGGCCGAAGGGCGTGAGACTTCAATTTTTAAGGTTGCGAAAATAGGGAGATGCGGGGATGGCGAGAGAAAGGCAGAACCCGGAGGACGAAAAAGATCTATCGAAGATAACAAAAGTTATTCTCAAAGATTTAAAGGGGAGAAGGGAGGTTCAACACGATTTCAGCAAGAAGAAAAAAATATATACTCCAAAGAAAAGAGCAGAAAAAGAAGATGTTCAAGATCATACCCAATGGATGCCCAAGTATATTCCAAGAGAAATGAAACGGGCTATAAAGGAAACTGAGAAGCCAAGGAAGGAACCAGCAGCTCCGAAACAAAAGATCTCGGTACGAAAGAAAAAAGATTCCTTTGAATATGTGATTCAGCTCAAAAGCGGCAAGATTATAAAATCAAAGAGAGTGATTATAAAAGGAGACAAAGTCGTTCTGATAAACGAAGAGATGGAAATAGCAATTCCGGCCAGCTCCATAAAATTGATAAAAGAAAGTAGAGTCAGAATAATGATTCTCGAATAACCGCTCTACGCATGCAGCTGGCAAACGAAACTGAAAAAAATCGTGCGGGAATTGATGTAGTACACACAAGTAAATCAGGGACAGACCCCGATTAAATACATATATATTCTCCTTACCCAACAAAAAAAGCGGAAAAAAAGCATAATGCTCTCCCTCCGCTTATTGTTCAATGAATCGGCAATGCCGATTCCGATCTGCTCAGCAGGTCAACTCAGTACGTCAAAATCAGTACTTCTGATCCGCATAAGCCAACCAACCACCAGCAGCTACCAGCTCCTTATCAAAGGGATTCATGGAAAAGCTGCACTCCGCCTTCTCCCCCTGATCGTTCTCTGCAACTATGGTATCTTTTTCCAGCTCAATGCCGATCTTGATCCCGTCGTCATCGCCAGCAAGGGCAAAGAGCTGATCAATATCCGTTTTGGAGAGCTCCACCGCCAGGATGCCGCAGTTGAACATATTCTGGCGAAAAATACGGGCAAAGCTCTCGCCGATCACCACGTTGATGTCATTGACCTCTAAGGCCCAGACCGCATGCTCGCGGGAGGAACCGCAGCCGAAATTGGAC
This sequence comes from uncultured Candidatus Electrothrix sp., assembly GCA_965603655.1. Taxonomy (GTDB): domain Bacteria; phylum Desulfobacterota; class Desulfobulbia; order Desulfobulbales; family Desulfobulbaceae; genus Electrothrix. Next base: position 7,552 of record CBFDDU010000022.1, read on the forward strand.
CGGGTCACCAGCACAGAGGCCTGCTGAAAGTCCTCTGCCTGGGTGTCGAATTCCTTCCCGTCCAGGAATAGGTCTTCCAGCAGATGAGGCTGCAAGGCCCGCTTGGTGATCTCGGTGAGGTATTTGGCCGGAATAATCTCGTCCGTATTGATATCGTCTCTATCTATAAAAAAGGCTGAACCGCCGAATTCTTTCATGTCCTTCGTTGCTCCTTCTAATTGATAAACTGGGCAGGATCTGTGATCTCTCCGGTGACCGCTGCTGCTGCGGCAGACAAAGGGCTCATCAAATGGACCATGCCGCCTTTGCCCATACGCCCGTTGAAGTTCCGGTTGGTGGTCGAGGCGCAGGATTCGCCCTCAGCCAGCACGCCGCTGCTCATACCGAGGCAGGCACCGCAGGTGGGGTTGAGCACGCAAAAGCCCGCATCCATGAAAATCTTGATCAATCCTTCGTCCAGGGCCTGGGAATAAATCGCCGGGGTGGCCGGGGTCAGGATACCGCGTACCGAGTCGGCAACAGTACGTCCCCGCAGGATAGAGGCCGCCGCCCGGATATCTTCGATGCGACCGTTGGTACAGGAGCCGATATAGACCTGATCGATCTTGGTACCGACCAGCTCATCAATGTCCTTGACCTTGTCCGGCTTATAATCATAGGTAACCTGAGGACGCAGATCAGATACGTCAAGGGTCATGGTCTCGGCATATTCAGCATCAGGATCAGAATGCCATGTGCTGAAATCCTCCACAGCCGCTTCTATTGAGGCGTAATCCTCTTGAATAAAGGGCCAGAGGTATTCGGCAGTGACCTTATCCGGCAGACAGAGGCCCGAGGTTGCGCCGGCTTCCACCGACATATTACAGAGGGTCATCCGGGAGGACATGTTCATCTCCTCCACGGCTGGGCCGCAGAATTCTATAACCATATCAGTGGCCCCGTTCACGGTGAGCTGCTTGATGATCTTGAGGATCACATCCTTGGCATACACACCGGCGGGCAGGGTGCCGGTGACTTCGATCTTCATGGATTTCGGCTTCCGAAAGGCGCAAACGCCCTTGAGAATCCCGACCTCCAGATCCGTGGTGCCAACACCTGCGGCAAAGGCGCCAAAGGCCCCGTGGGTACAGGTATGGGAATCACCCATGATGACGGTGTTGCCCGGTCGGATAAAGCCTTTTTCTGGAAACAGGGCATGGCAAACCCCGTTGCGGCCCACGTCAAAGAAATCCTTAATCTCATGGCGTCTGGCCCACTCGCGCATGATCTTGGCCTGGGTTGCGGTCTTGGAGTCCTTGGCCGGGGTTACATGATCAATAACCGCCTTGATTCGGTTCGGATCAATCACCCGGTCCATGCCCTTGTCCACCAGATCCATGATGGCGATGGGGGTGGTTATTTCATGGCACATGATAACATCGATATCAAGGACCATGTTTTCCGGGGTGGGGGAATCACGCAGATGGGCTGCGAAAATTTTTTCAGCTATGGTTTGTCCCATTCTTTTTCTCCGTGGGATAAGGTTGAATTGTTCACCTCGTGCAAAGACAGCTCAGGGGAAGATGTTGTACACCTTCCCCTGAAAAGTAACTGGTATACATTTGATTCAACAATAAATATTCTACCCATTATTTCGGGTGCCGTAGGGGCAAACCTGTGTGTTTGCCCTTTTATGCCGGGCAGACACGCAGGTCTGCCCCTACAATTCCATACCTGAAAACGGGGATTTTATTTCTTGTTGGTTTCCTAAAACATCAGGGATGGTCAGGGCTATGGCTGCTGTGGGGTGCTCGGAATGTCTTGAGGACCTGTACAATGCGTGCTGCGGCCTGGCCATCACCGTAGGGATTACTCTTGCTGGCCATGCTCTGATAGGCCTCTTCGTCGGTCAGAAGACGCTCTGTTTCTCGGATGATCAGTTCCTTGTCTGTCCCGACCAAGCGGACCGTCCCCATCTCTACAGCCTCGGGCCGTTCCGTGCTCTCCCGCATGACCAAAACCGGTTTGCCCAGTGAGGGGGCCTCTTCCTGTACTCCGCCGGAGTCGGTCAGGATCAGGCGGGCCTGCCCCATTGCCTGGACAAAAGGGGCGTAATCAAGCGGTGAGATCAGATGGATATTCTTTTTCTTCCCGAGCAGGGCATTCACCGGTTGCTGAACATTGGGGTTCAGGTGAACAGGGTAGATAAAACCGATTTCTGGATGCCTGTCTGCCAGCACAGCAATGGCCTCGCAGATATTTTGGAAACCGTGACCGAAGTTTTCCCGGCGATGACCGGTGATCAGAACATAAGGCCGTCCTTCCTGGACCAGAGGCCCTGCCGGACCAAAGGGTTCAGGATTGATTTCTGCACCTGTTTGCTGCCTTACCCAGAGCAGGGCGTCGATAACGGTATTACCGGTCAGGTGGACAGTGTCTTGTGCAATGCCCTCATTATACAGATTATGGCAGGACTGTTCTGTGGGAGCAAAATGGAGCGCTGCCAGTCGCGAGGTCATGGCCCGATTAGCCTCTTCCGGGAACGGGGCATAAATATCAGCTGTGCGCAGGCCTGCCTCTATATGGCCGACAGGAATTCGGAGATAAAAAGCGGCCAAACTGCCGATAAAGCAGGTGGTGGTGTCCCCCTGAACAAGAATAAAATCCGGTTTTTCCCGTTGCAGGACTTCGCGTAAGCCGATAAGAATCCGCGAGCTCAGATCGAAGAGATCCTGGTTGTCCTGCATGACGTCGAGATCATAGTCCGTCCTGATGGAAAAAAGCTCCAGTACTTGGTCCAGCATCTGGCGATGTTGGGCCGTGACGCAGACCTTGACCGTAAATTCAGGCGCAGCAACAAGGGCGTGGATGACCGGGGCCATTTTGATGGCCTCCGGTCTGGTTCCAAAGATGGTAAGGACCTTCATCGCGTATCAGTCGGTAACCGAAAGGTTTTGATTATAATCCTGATTCAGCCAGCTTTTGGATAGCTTCTTCCTGTTCCCGGGTCAACTGCTTGGGGATCTCGACAAAGATTTTAACATAGATATCTCCCTGAGCCCCTATGGGACCCGACGGCAGGCCATGCCCCTTGATACGCAGTTTGGCTTCCTGCTGCACCCCGGCAGGCACCTTCAGCTTGAATTTTCGTCCGTCCAGCGAGGTGATTTCCACTGCCGTTCCCAAACAGGCCTGGCTGAAAGGCACTTTCTTTTCTGTAATCAGATTGTCGCCGTCACGGGTGAAACTGCCGTGGGGCTGAACAGTCACTTTGAGGTAAAGGTCGCCCGGAGACCCACCGGAAGGAGAGGGCGCTCCTTTGCCGGAAAGGCGCAGGCGTTTCCCTGATTCAATTCCTTTGGGGATCTTGACCGCAATATTTTGGGATCCGCCATCCCGGCGCAGACTGATATTTTTTTCTCCGCCGTTGAGAACATCCTCAAGGGTGATAGCCAGTTCATAGGTCTGATCCTGACCTTTGACGGGCTGGGGACGGCATCCACCGCCACCGCATCCGCCGCCAGCCTGACTGAAAAAGTCAAAGGGATTGCCGCTGGCGCCTCCTTGATTACTGAAGCGGAAGGATGTCCGGCCGCCGCTTCTTCCGCCAAAGCCGAACTGTCCAAGGATATCGTTCATGTCAAAACCCCGGAAGATGTCTTCCTGGGAATAACGCTGCTGAAATCCGGCTGATCCGTAGGTATCGTATTCCTGTCGTTTCTTTTCGTCGGAAAGAACAGCATAGGCCTCGCTGATCTGCTTGAATTTGTCCTCGGCCTCCTTGTTGTCCGGGTTTTTATCCGGATGATATTTCAAGGCCAGTTTACGGTAGGCTTTTTTTATTTCAGCGGCGGATGCTGTTTTTTCAACACCGAGAATTTTATAGTATTCCATATGCGTTGTTACTTTTCAGGCTTCTCAAGCTTCAGCAAGTTTTGCTTCCTGAATGAAGAAAGGAGAAGTTGTTATAGTGTTATAAGCTGATGTGTTCAGTTTCGGGACGTGTTTTCCGTTTCACAATAAAAAATAAGAACAAAACGGAATTTGTCCAATGAAATTTCTTTGCTTATGCAGGTGCCGGATTGGGGGAAGAAAATTTCACCTGAATTTCAGATCTCGGGTTAGTGAAAATAAAAATGGCGAAGAGTCGCAGGTGACTCTTCGCCCTTGAGGCAGAGGAGACAGAGCGGTACCCGTTTAGAACGGAACGTCGCTCCCGGTACCCCCGCCTGTCTGGCCGCCGGATTGGCCGCCAGCAAAGTCGTCATAGCCTGAGCCTGCTGGAGGACTGCCGCCGCCAGCAGGACCTGGATCGTATCCTCCTCCTCCGCCACCACCACTACCACCACTATAACCTCCCCCTCCTCCTTCACCACGCGGGGTAAGAAATTGTACATCCGAGGCGACAATTTCTGTTGTGTAGCGATCATTACCGCTCTGGTCCTGCCATTTTCTGGTCTGGAGCCTGCCTTCCACATAGATTTTTGAGCCTTTATGGAGATACTCATTGCAGATTTCTCCGAGACGATCCCAGGCAACAATATTATGCCATTCCGTCTGTTCCTGCTGTTGTCCTTCCTTGTTTTTCCAACGCCTGCTGGTGGCAATTCTGAGACTTGCCACTGCTACTCCGCTTTGGGTGTACCGCAGTTCGGGATCAGCTCCGAGGTTGCCTATCAACATCGCTTTATTTAGCATGATTTTATCAGTTCCTGTATGTTGGAGTAGGCTTAACGCGAACTCCTTTTCGTAGTTTCGCTTTTTAATATGCAATTAACCCTTGGCAGAGTAACCTTCTTTTTATCTTTCTTCTCTAAAAAGTCAAGAGGAAAAGGCGGTAAAGGTTCTGGATGAGAGGAGAAGAATTGTCAGCTTGCTCTGGCTGTTTTTTTGGGTTACGCAATCCCTTGAAATCAAGTACTATGACGGGATGGATTTTACTCGTCACGGTTGAAAATGATGCAGGAGGGAAATGAAAAAGTCGGTTATGCAGGAACATCTTTATCATTATTTTCCGACCATTGATTCCACCAATACCCTTGCCGTCAACATGGCGGAACAGGGCGCGGAACAGGGCACCGTCATCCATGCGGACAGGCAGACCGGTGGAAGGGGACGGGGCGGGCGACAATTCGAGTCTCCTCCTGGCGGACTTTATTTCTCCTTGATTCTTCGTCCGGCGCTTGATGTCAGCGTTCTGCCGCTTATCACTCTGGCTGCTGGAACATGCCTCTGTGCGAGTATCCGGGAAATCGTTGCCGTGCCTGTCATGATGAAATGGCCCAATGATCTCTATCTCCACGAGCGAAAGCTGGCCGGAATCCTCACAGAATCAGGACCCATTCGCAGAGGACGGGCGGACTTTGTTGTTATCGGGGTCGGGCTCAACCTGACCACAAGGCCGGAACAGTTTTCTCTGGACCTGCGTCGAAAAAGTATTTCCTTGGCTGCTTGCTCTGTCGATTCCGCCGGACCTGCTTCTTGTCCGCAGGTGGACACCTTGCTTCCTTTGCTTGTCAAGGCGTTGCACAGAGCCAGTCAACGATTGGGTGGAGATAAGGAGCAGTTGCTCGCCCAGTGGCGTGCATTTGATTATCTCCGAGGGAGGCAGTTATACTATCTTCGGCATGACAAAGAAATTCCGGCAACTGGGATAGGCCTTGCCGAGGACGGACAATATATTATACTTGATTGCCAAGGGATTGAGCATCGGGTAACAGCTGGTGACTTGAATCCTGTCAGGCCGGTGTGTTGAGAGAAGAAAGAAGGATATAATCTATGGAACAGAAAAAATTTAAGGCTCTAGTCGTTCGTGAAGATGAAGAACAACAATTTCGTCGTACCCTGGAGGAACGCACGATTGCTGAGCTTCCGCCTGGTGAGGTCCTGATTCGAGTTTGTTTCTCATCACTGAATTATAAGGACGCCTTGTCTGCCAGTGGTAATCGAGGGGTAACAAAGGCCTATCCACATACGCCGGGTATTGATGCCGCAGGGGTGGTGGCTGCCTCGGCAACGAATCAGTTTAGCGAGGGAGATGAGATCATCTGTATGGGGTATGATCTCGGTATGAATACCTCGGGCGGATTTGCTGAATATATCTCGGTTCCCAGTGACTGGGTGTTGTCCAAACCAGCTGCTCTGTCTTTGTATGAGGCCATGCAGATCGGCACAGCCGGTTTTACCGCAGCCCAATGTGTGGAACGTTTGATTTCCTTGGGCGTGCGCCCGGATCAAGGGCCTGTGTTGGTGACCGGTGCCACCGGTGGTGTGGGTTCCACAGCTGTTGCCCTGCTGAGCAAGCTTGGTTTTCAGGTGACAGCAGTAACCGGTAAAGAGAGCGAACATGCCTTTTTAAAGGAATTGGGTGCTGAGAAAATCCTCTCGAGAAAACAGGCTACTGGTCGTGCCAGTGCAGCTCTGCTGAGAGAACGGTGGGCCGGTGTGGTTGATACGGTCGGTGGCGAGCTCCTGGCCGGTGCTGTGAAAGCAACTCGATATGGAGGTGCTGTGGCCTGTTGTGGCAATGCTGCCTCGGGTGACCTCCCGCTGACGGTTTATCCCTTTATTCTGCGAGGGGTCTGTTTGGTCGGGATTGACTCCGCCAGCTGTCCTATGGTGCGCCGGGAAGAGATTTGGCAGGACCTTGCCGACGGTTGGCGTCTGAGCATGCTGGACGGACTGACCACCCGTATTTCCCTTGAGCAGCTGGATCAATATATTGAGGCCATGCTTGCCGGTAAAACAACAGGTCGAATTGTGGTTGATCTGGGAGGAACAGCAGAATGACCCTGGAACAGGCACGGGAAGTACTGACAGTGGAGGCCGAAGGGATTACCGCTGTTCGAGATGCATTGGGCGAGGAGTTTGTTCAGGCTGTGGATTTGATCATGGCCTGCCCGAGTCGGCTGGTGATCAGTGGGATCGGCAAGTCCGGGTTGGTAGGGCAGAAGATCTCTGCCACCCTCAACTCAACCGGCACTCCGTCTTTTTTTCTTCATCCGGTGGAGGCCATGCATGGGGATTTGGGCATGGTCAGTTCCACTGATATCGTGTTGGCAATTTCGTACTCCGGTGAAACATCTGAGCTGAATTTATTGCTGGAAAGCCTGAAAAATCGTGCGGTGCAGATTATCGCCATGACCGGGAACAGTCATTCCACCCTTGCTCATGCTGCTGCGGTCACCCTGAATGTTGCTGTGCCACGGGAGGCCTGTCCGCTTGGTTTGGCCCCGACCACCTCAACAACCGCTACCCTTGCCCTTGGGGATGCCCTGGCTGTTGCTCTCCTTCGCCGTAAGCGGTTCCGGGAAGAAGATTTTCGCAGAAATCATCCCGGTGGGAGCTTGGGCGAGCGATTAAAAGTCGCTGTGCGGGAGGTCATGCTGACCGGTGATAAGGTTCCTCAGATCAGCAAAGAAGAGACATTGGAACAGGCTGTGGCCGAGTTGAACAGGAAGAATATAGGGGCAGTGCTGGTGGTTGAGGGCCCCAATAAACTCTGCGGGATTATTACCGACGGTGACCTCAGGCGCCATCTGCTTGAGGAAAGATGGCTGGGGGGATCTGGTGGGGTTGGTGGGGCTGGCGAGAGCGGAAAGCAGGTAACCGAGGTGATGACCCCGTATCCCATTGCCATTTCCGGCGAGCTCATGGCTGCTGATGCCCTCAGTCTCATGCAGAGTAAGGATATTACTGTCCTGGCAGTAGTTGGCAAAGATAATGAAGTGGAGGGGATTCTCCATCTTCACGACCTGTTGGGTAAGGGTGAGTTTCGTTTTTTGATCTGATCGCCTACCTGTTTTTTTCTATAAGGAATTCTTCAAAAAATAAGACGCCCCCTTTTTAGGTGCAGGATTGGAGGGGCAGGCCTGCGTGTCTGGCCGACATGAAAGGGCGAGCACATAGGTTCGCCCCTATGGCCCCGGTGCAAGGTGTTTTTTGTTGAATTCTAACCAAAAAATAAGAAACGAGCAAAAAAATGTGCCAGTTAAATGTGGTGATGGAGCGAGAGGGTAAGCTGGAAACCCTGATGGAAGCTGTCACGGGTCTGGAGGTGACTGAACAGGGTGTTGTTCTTCGTACCTATTTTGAAGAGCCCATGACAGTTGGCAATGCCTCTATTAAGAGCATCGATTTTATCGGAGGTTCCGTGGTGCTGGCCTCAGATGCCTCCGGTAAAAGCTGAGAGAGAAGAAGAGAATAACCTGAAAAGAATCCGAGGAGTCCGCAATGAATGATATTGATAAATTACGAGTAATGCTGCCACACTGGATTGATCATAACCAGGGGCATGGAGGGGAATTTGCACAATGGGCGGAAAAGCTGACAAGTGATTCTCCCGAGCTGGCCCGGTTGCTTCGTGATGCTGTCCAGTCCTTGCAAGAGGCGCAAAGGTGCCTTGAAGAGGCTTTGAGTAAGGCAGGCGGACCTCTTGAGGCACCGGGTGGTCAGAGTAAACATCAGCATAAACATGAGCATAATCATGAACACAGTCATGATCACGGACATGACGCTGATGGTGGCCATCACCACCATCATTCATAATTTTCCGTGGTAAGGGCTCCATTCTCCCGTTGCCAAATCGTATTGGTAGGTCAGTTCCAAGGTGAGTTTGATGCCCTTCTTCTCCGTGCATTGAATAGTGTAGAGCAACTGGCCGTTTTGAACCTTTATGAAATGGATTCTCGGGTTGCTCAGCGGGGCATTGCGGGAAGAGGGAAATTGCTTTTTGAATATTCTCTCGTAGTTTTTTTTCCACCATTCCTGATTGCTGCTTTTTGCCGCCGCAAGGCTTTGCTCTTGAATTTTGGAGCGGACGTACCGTTCCAACTTTTTGAGATTATCATCCCTGTCCGCTTGAGAGGTGCGGATGATGCGTAAGGTCTCCTTATAATGGCTTAAGGAACTTCTCAAGTCGTTATGGTTTTCCGCCTCAACCGCTTTTCTCAGTTCAAGGCTGACGTTCAGCATAATAACGGTTTGTCCCACCTTGAGAACGGCATCATTATATATTGCGTCGAGAGCTGTGCGCTCCTCTTTCAGCAGATGCAGGGCACTTTGATATTCGCTGATTGCTGCCGTAAAGTCACCTTTTTCATAGGCTTGCCGGGCCATTCCAAGTTCCTGGTAGAGGCGTGAGTAGGCCAGGAGGGTTCGTAGCTCCTTTCGCCGTTCCGGCGAACTGATTTCCGGGTATTCATTGAGCAGCCTTTCGGTATTATGCATTTTTTCAGCACATTCCCCCCACTGGTCACTGGTAATATCCATATCTTGCGGGCTTGAGGGCTCGCTTTCCTTTTTTTTCAATTTTTGAAAGAAAGCTATAGCCTCTTGATATTTTTTTTCCGCCTCGTTGCGTTTCTTGAACTTTTCTTCCTGTCCAGCTTGTGTTTGGATCTTTGTGATTTTCTCGTTAATCACCTGGATCCGCTTGTCCAGTTCCGCATTGGTTGTCGTGGCATGCGGTTCCAGAGCTCCGGGTTTTGCCGTTTCGGCTTCTGTAAGCGCCTCTTGATACAAGGCCAGAGCATGAGCAAATTCTTTCTTCCGGTCAGCACGGGCAGCTTTGTCAATTTTTTTATCAATAGGTTCCAGTGTTTTGATAACCGATGCCGGGAGAGCGTCTCCCTTGTATTCCAGATCACCAGACTCTCCTTTTTTGAAATCGGGCGAATTGAGGAGATTATGAATTTCCACCTCAATTTTTTTTTGGCCGAGACCGGGGACGTAAACAGACTTGAGATTAACCAGAAGCTTTTCCGCCTGGATTCGTTTTTGTTTAAACTGCTCAGGAGTCGTGCAACGCCGGTATTTGATCTCAATCCAATTGCGTTCCGCCTCTGTTACTTTATCCATACCATTGGTGTACAGGAGAGTACAACCGCCTACTGTGGCCAGCAGGACGAGCCCTGACAGGATCGTTTTGACGGGAATTTCAAGCGGAGGTTTGGCGCCCTTTCGTTCTATTTGGATTTTTTCTTTCTGTTTTGTTTTCTCAGGAGATTTTTCTGCTGTTTTTTTCTTTTTTGCGACCTTTTTACCCTGTGTTGACGAGAGACCCTGTTCGTTTTCTGTTGCGTTCGGCAGGGCAAAGGTGTCCAGCATGGCCTGGGATTGCTGCAAGCGTTGGCCTACATCAGACAGGGCTGGTGTGTCTATGGCAATTTCTCGTACTTTTTCAAAAAGTTTATAGGCTTCAGAGAATCTGTCTTCGTTTTCAAGCTCTTCCAGCTCTTGGATGAGCTTATCTCTCTTGGAGAGTGCTGAAGAAACGATTTTCTCTAAACGTTGTATTTCAGGAGAAGATGAGGGGAGAGCAGTGAGGAGTTTTCCAGCGGTGACGACCTGGTTTCTGTCAATATGGTGTTGGATTTCTTTTAATTGCGCATCAATATTTTCTTGCGCTACATCTATTTCCAGGCTTAGGCCACGATCGCTTTCCTCTTCTAAGGAGAGATCGCCGACCTCAAGATCCGCCTGGCCTTGCTGGATTTCATCTAGCGGGAATTCATTCGAATGTTCGCCGTACCAGTCTGCTGCTTCCTGATTAAACGGCTCTTCCAGATTATAGTTTTTTGCACAGATCATCTCTCCCATATGGAGTACAAGCTCGGCCAGGGAAGGGTTCTGTTGCCAGTACGAAGCAATGCGCACCGCATCCGGATCAATGTCCGGGTGAAAAAGAGGGGTCAGTGGTTTAACCGTCGGAGGAAAATGGGGGTAGCCAAACGGGAGGTTGATACGCAACAGGTGGCTGGAGGTCTGGCCGATATTGCCATCTGCTTGACGTGTCAGGCCGGTAAGCTGGTATTCCACCTCGTAAGTGGCAGGCGGGTCTCCTTCGGTTAGTGTCACCTGTATTTGCGGGTATTGGGTCAGGAGTTTATTGACTTCCTCGAAATCACGCGCAAGTTGATCTGTTTCTGAGGCCATATGTACAGAGGAGTGAGAGGTTGAGATCGGATTTATTGCATAAGAAACAATACAAATTATCTAAGCAGCAGAGAGGCCGGAATGATTTTTCACTGTACTACTCCCAAGATTAATCGATTGAGATATCGAGATGAAAAATATAGATGCAAAATTGATACCGACAAGTCGTTTTACTTTAGTAGGTGGAGTATAAAAAATAATACTGTATTTTATTTGTTGTAACAAGTCCAATTTTTCCCATAAAATATTGAAAGAGTGTTTGGGAATACCGTATTGTCTTCGTTGTAATTGAGAGATGCTCGGATGAAGGATGTCGGCGGTAGTGGTAAAATAAGGCAAAATAAGGTCACCGGGTGTCGTAAAATGTCAGGAGGGGGTGGGGGAATAAAGCAGAAAAAGGAGGAAACAGAGCAAGATGCTTGTCTGATGGCATGATTCCGGGTACAATCGGCTCTTTTTTGATAGGCATAATGATTATTACACAGGCTTGTTTGATGACCCTGAAGAACGCAAGATTACTTTATTCGGTGGGAGTTTCTGAAAAAACATGGCGAAACATATTGAGATCAATCCTTATAATCCCCAGCCCCGTCTTGTCAGTATCGTGGTTGATACGTTGCGAAAAGGAGGCGTTATTTGCTATCCTACTGATACTATGTATGGTATCGGCTGTGATATTTTTAATCAGAAAGCGGTTAAGCGGATTCATCAGGTTAAAAAACGTCCTAAGCTCAAACCCTTCTCCTTTATGTGTTCATCATTGAAGAATATCAGCGAATATGCCCATGTGGGTAATGCTGCCTACCGGCTTATGCGTAAGCATTTACCCGGCCCCTATACCTTAGTCCTGCCCGGCTCTAAGCTGGTGCCGAAAATTATGCTGACCAAACAGAAAACGGTCGGTATTCGAGTGCCGGATTCGTTCATCTGTCTTGCCGTGATTGAGGAATTCGGCAATCCGTTGCTCAATACCAGTGCTCTGCGCGATGATCATGACGAACCTGTTGTTGATGCTTTTGATGTTGAAAAGCTCTTTGGTAACGATGTTGATCTGATTATTGATGGCGGAGAGGTGTACCCTAACCCGTCAACCGTTATTTCGTTGATTTCCGAACAGCCGGAAATTCTTCGTGAAGGCAAAGGTGATATTACACCCTTTCTGTAAAAACGAGGTGATTCCTTTTAAAGATCCGCACCTATGGTCAGATGAATGCGCAGGGGGTAATCAGCATCCGAGAGAGCGCAGGCCACATCCAGGCGCACCTGCCCAAAGGGGAGATTCATCCGGACCCCGAGGCCCGCACCTATCTGGAAATCGGCATCAATGTCGTCATAGGCGTTGCCTATATCATAGAAGGCAGCCGCACTCCAGGTGTCGGTAATCTTACGTTCAATTTCAATGCTGGCCTCGGTCAGATATTGACCACCAATGATTTTTCCTGAAGAATCCTCTGGTCCCAATTCCTTGTAGCCATAGCCGCGTACCGAATGGTCACCGCCTGCATAAAAACGAAGCGAGGGGGGCAGTTCGTTAATGGAGTCCATCATAATTGCGCCTATTGATAATCTGCCAAGAAGGCGCCAGCTTTTCCACGGTGTGAGGATGATCTTGCCGTTGGCCCGCGCTTGAAGAAAACTTGTGCTGGAGAGGAACGCAGTATCTCCCCCCTTAAGACTGGCGCTTAGGCGAATACCGTGCTCTGTTTTGACGCGATCCTCAGCCAGAATTAGGGTGAAATAACCGCTTGGGATGAGAAGGTTCGCAGAACCGCTGGTGACACCAACCGTATAATTTTCATGCAGGTACTCCAGCCCGACCCCGAACTGGCGCTTGGGGGCATTATGATTGACTGATCCGCTGATCGAAAGTTGCTTGATCCAGGTATCTTCCCAAGTTTCATCAAAAAAAAGCGTATTAAAGTTCACCGAGTCGTAGCGGAGATCAAAGACCGGAATTTCATATCCCGCATTGGACCGACTGCCGTTTTCCGCCAACTGAATATTAAATTCAGGTTTATGGCCGTGTCGGTTGATGATGCGATTTTTCCAACCGATGTTCCCCCGGGCTCCGGTATCAGTGCCATACCCGACGCCGAAGCTATAGCGATTTTTTTTGTCCGGCTTCAGCTTGACCTCAACCGGAATCATCTGCCCCTCATTCTCAGCCCCTGGGTATTGGGGATCCACAAAGACTTGGCTGAAATATCCGGTGGCATAAAGATCCGTCTGGAGCTGATTCAGGGCGCTGAGGGAGTAGACATCACCCGAACTGTAAGGGAGATAGCGATCAAGCATCTCAGGCATGATGATGTTCTGATCACTGGTGGTCTCTCCGAAAAAAAAGAGGGGGCCGGTGTCAAGGTTGAGCTGTATCTCGGCCCGAGACTCTTTGTGGCGGACCAGGACCTTGCTTGTGGTGAAGCCTGCCTTGATATAACCGTTGCGCAGGGCAGTAGACAGGATGTTTTTTTTTCCTTTTTCGTACAGTGTATCCCGAAGTTGCTCACCCTTTTTCAGTGGGAATTTTTTTTTCAGGTTCTGGAAAACCTCTTCATCCTCCCCTGGCCCTGTTACCTCTATATTTACCTGTTCAACCAGGGTAGGTTCCCCAGGGATAACCTCATAAACAGCATGCCAGCCGTTGTCGTCCTTTGTTAAGGACCCTTCGTCTTTCACTTTGACGGAATAATACCCTAACGGTGCTAATGCCTTAGCGATTTGTTCAGGAGCAGCCTTGTGCAGTCTGCGAATATGTCGTAAGGTCAGGTCTGGATTTTTCTGCTGAAGAGCTATTTTGATGCTGGCCATGATGTTTTTATGCTCCTCCCCTTCGACGCCGCGAACAACAACGGTCAGCGGGATTGCTTGCGCGATAGTGGGCAGTGCGAGGAATACAAGGATGAAGAAAACGCGGATGGGGATTCCGTTGCGATATCTACCGGAAAAATATTTTTTATCCAGAATTGAAAAAAATACTCTGAAAAACATAAGGGTTATGAGGGGTGGGCGTAAAGGATATGGGGTTTGAGACGACGTTTAATATCTCTATGAAATAACAACGTAAACATAGCATCGTCGTTTTTGTTTGGCAAGCCATAAAACTTTTGTTTGTTTTTTAGGAGTGATTTATTTGTTGGGATTGCCCTATTCATGACGAGATTTAACACGATGATTTTTTGTGTGAACGAGAAAAAGTTCTAGGAGAGAATGCGTCTTCGGCAGGGCCTCTGCTGTAGGCTTGCTGTCCACCTCGTATGAGGAGGGCTGAATAAACATTTTGCAAAATATTTATGACAGTGTTTCAATAGGAGAAAAATGATCAGAGGATGAACCACGTTGTTGTGTCTCCTTGGGAAGTTTTGTACCGAAAAATATTTTTTGGGGAATTTCTTAATAACGCATTATCAAGAATACAGGATACCTTGTGAAACAGAGTATAATTGTCTTTCTCGCATTTTTCCTGGTGGCTTCGACAGTGCAGGGAAAGGAAAGAGCGAAATCAGAGCGCTACGATCTGACCCAGGTTGAGCTGCTGGATGTAGAAACCGCGCAACAGATAGCCTTACAGGATAATCCCAATATCGGGGCTGCCCAGGCTCGTCTGGAGCAGGCAAAGGCTGCCTTGCAACAGGCTGGAGCAGCAGATAAACCCCGTGTGGATGTCAGTGCATCAACCGGCCTTGCCCGATACTCTGATACTACCTATGATTCGGTCAGGCTGGTAGATCCGTCCGCTGACCAAAATTATGAGGTTGGTTCTTTAGCCTTGCAGGCATCATGGCTCCTCTTTGACGGCTATGCACGCAAGTTTCAGCAGGAACAGGCGCGATACGGGGTGCAATTCTCTGCTGCGAGCAGGGAAAATACGCAGCGCATCTTGGCCTCTGCTGTTGCTGATGCCTTTTTTCATGGTCAACTGGCCTTGGCTGCTATTGAGATAGCAACGGCAAATAAAGGGTTTTATGAACAGCAACTCCAGGATACAGAGAGCCGTCTTGAGGTGGGCAGTGGCTCACTAAGCGATGTGCTGAATATGAAGGTCCAGCTCAATTCGGCCAGAAACAGTCTGTTGACCAGTGAACGCGATTACGAGGTTGCTCGCTATGCCTTGGCAGCCCTCTTGGGGCTTGCTGATGCTGTCCTGCCGGAAACAGTGAAATTGGCTGAGCTGGATAAAAATTGTGATATTTCTGCCGACAGTACCCGGACCGCCTGGATTGACGGGGACACGCTCATTGCAGAGGCATTGCAGGCACGTCCTGATCTTACTGCCCTGGACATGCAGGTCAAGGGAGCGGAATCCGGTATTGAGCAGGCCAAGGCTGGCGATTGGCCCACAGTGCAGCTTGTCGGGAAGATAGACGGTAACACCCAGGATGGCTTGGTTCCTACAGGTGAGGATTTCGGCGCCTCACTGGGGGTGAGCGCCAGCTGGAATCTCTATTCCGGCGGGGCTGTGGATGCTGCTGTCCTGGAGGCCCGCCAAGCCAAAAGAGAGGCGAAATATGCCTATGCAGAATTGCGCAACAGCATTGCTGCCGAAGTTCAGCAGGATATCACCCGGTTGACTGCGGCTCGAGAACAAGTTCGTCTGCAGCGGGAGACGGTTGAGTTGGTGGAAGAGAATCGTAAGCTGGCAAAAAGTGAATATGAGGCAGGCTCAGCCTCGTTGGTCCGCCTGAATGAGGCCCAGCGGGATTTGACAGCCACCTATGGCGGATTGGTGCAAGCCTTGGTTTCTTATCAGCAGGCCCGGCACCAACTGCTGGCCGCTGTTGGTCGTAATTTGGAGCCTTTTTCTCTTTCTGATAAATCCCGAGCAGCGGAGTAAGAGGCCTTCTCTTTTCTGTTTTTCAATCAGAAGCCGTAATAATGCCTTCTTTTAACCTGTAATTATTTTACTTGAGAACCTGCTTGA
Organism: uncultured Candidatus Electrothrix sp.; assembly: GCA_965603655.1. Classification (GTDB taxonomy): domain Bacteria; phylum Desulfobacterota; class Desulfobulbia; order Desulfobulbales; family Desulfobulbaceae; genus Electrothrix. The sequence continues at coordinate 23,384 of CBFDDU010000022.1, forward strand.
TGAATCTTCTTAATCTTATCGGCAATACCCCTCTTGTCTCTTTGCAGAGAATGTGTCCTTCGGGAGCCGGAGAAATCCATGCTAAACTGGAATGCATGAATCCTGGCGGTTCGGTCAAAGACAGACCCGCCTTGAACATGATTGAGGCTGGCGAGAAGAGCGGAGAGCTGACTCCAGATAAGATTGTTCTTGAGGCCACCAGTGGCAACACCGGCATTGGTTTGGCTATGGTTTGCGCAGCAAAAGGATACCGCTGCCAGCTCATTATGCCGGAATCCGCCAGTATCGAACGACGGCAGATTATGCGGGCCTACGGGGCCGAGATTATCCTCACCCCGGCTGCCCGTTCCACAGACGGCGCTATTGAGAAGGCCTATGCCATTGCCCGTGAATATCCAGATCGTTATTTTCTCACGGATCAGTTTAATAATCCCGCCAACTGGCAGGCCCATTATCAAAGCACAGGTCCGGAAATCTGGGAGCAGACAAAAGGCCGGGTCACGGATATCATCACCACCTTGGGAACCTCGGGCACGGCCATGGGACTTTCGGTCTGGTTCAGGGAACACCATCCGGCGGTACGAGTCATTGCTGTGGAGCCGTATTACGGGCATAAGATTCAGGGCCTGAAGAATATGAAGGAGTCCTATAAGCCTGAGATATTCGACAAGGCCCTGCCTCATGATATTGTTAATGTCAGGGATGAGGACGCCTTTCGCACAGCCCGCTTGCTGGCTCGGCAAGAAGGTATCTTTGTCGGAATGAGTTCCGGGGCTGCTATGGTGGCGGCTATGGAGCAGGCAAAGAAGCAGAAGGATAGCTATGTGGTGGCTCTTTTTCCAGACGGGGGAGAACGCTACCTGAGTACCCCGCTTTTTATTCGGAAGGAGAAGCTGGAGACCAAAGAGCGACAGCTCTGTCTCTATAATACCATTACGCGAAAAAAAGAGATCTTTAAGCCGCTTTATGACGGGAAGGTATCTTTTTATGCTTGCGGACCGACTGCCTTTGAGCCGCCCAACCTGTCCCATTGCCGCCGCTTGGTGGTGGCTGATTTGATGATCCGCTACCTTCAGTTCAAGGGGTTTGAGGTGAAATCCTTTATGAATTTCACTGATCTTGACGATAACACCATTATTGGAGCTGACAAGGCCGGTGAGCCGCTGGCTGAATTTACTGATAAGCATATCTCTCTGTTCCGTGAGGCGATCAATTTTCTCGGTATCAATGATTTCTCCGGTTATCCCAGGGCCTCGGAGCATGTCGGCGATATGATTGAAATCGCCCATGAGCTGATTCATAAGGGCTATGCCTATGAAAAACACGGCTCTATCTATTTTGATATTTCAAAGTTCAGCAAATACGGGCAGCTTTCCGGGGTTGATTTAAGCATGATTCAGGTGGGCCATACAGTTGATCTGGATAATTATGAAAAAGGCAATCCAAGGGATTTCACCCTGCTGAAACGTTCCACCCTAGGCGAGTTGAAGAAGGGGATCTTTTACGAGACAGACTGGGGCAACATCCGACCGGGCTGGCATATCGAATGTACGGCCATGTCCACCCGCCATCTGGGCGAGACCATTGATATCCATACCGGCGGGCAGGAGCTGCTCTTTCCCCATCATGAAAATGAGATCGCTATCGCTGAAGCCCTGACCGGCAAGCCTTTAGCCAATTACTGGCTCCATTCGGGGATGCTGCTCAAAGACGGTAAAAAAATGTCCGGCGAGGCAGGGAATGTGGTCACGCTCCAGGAGGCGATGGATAAGGGGTATAATGGTCGGGAAATTCGCTTTATGCTGCTTGGGGTGCATTACCGCAAGTCCATGCACTTCACCTATAAAAAACTTGATGCCATCCGCAAGGCTTTAAAAAGGATTGACGAGTTCACCCGAAAGCTGGGCTGCATGCATCCAGGGCTTCCGCACCCGGTTATCGGCTCTTTAGTTGGTGAATTAGAGGATCAGTTTGTGACAGCATTGGATGATGATCTGAACATCTCCGGTGCAATAGGTGCCCTGTTTGAATTTATCAAAAAGGTGAATCCTATCCTCTACGCAGGCAGTGTCGATCTGGACCAGAAAAATGAAATTTTCTCTCTTCTCCGGAAAATGAACCGGGTTTTTGGTTTTCTCCGTTTGGAGCAATGTGTCCTAGCGCCGGAAATCAATCGCCTGATCGAGCAGCGGGAAGAGGCCCGGCTCCGTCGGGACTGGGAAACAGCGGATAAGGCCCGAACTGAACTCCTGCAAAAAGGTATCATTGTCCATGATACGGCAAACGGCCCGGTTTGGGAGCAGGACGAGGCATGTAAAGTTTGTGAGAACGCAACTGGAAATGAACGTTGATTTATTTATCGTTCTCTTGTATAATGTCTCTCCCTTACGAAAGTAGGTCAATAAGATCACGTATGCGCCAATAGCTCAGCTGGATAGAGCAACGGCCTTCTAAGCCGTAGGTCGCAGGTTCGAATCCTGCTTGGCGTACCAGGCATATCAGGGAGTTAAGCTGTACAGCTTGACTCCCTGTTTTTGTTTCCCCAGCACTCTCCCCACCGAAAAAGTTCCTTTAGCGACTCCCTGGAAAAAAGCTCCAGATGTACCTGTGCCTTCCCTCATGTATACGAAAAGCTGTTTTCCTCTATACGACAACCTGCTCATGTAGAGGAAATGGCTTTTTCTATACACGTCAGTAACCGCTTGTTCTCCGGGTCTTCAAGATTGCACATCCGGCGGCAGATAGGTTTTCCCAAAAACAGCATCTCCCAACCATTTCTTAAAGGAAGGATTATCAGAGAACAGCTTGAAAAGGTCGGTGTGATCAGCAATGAGCTCGACCATGATGCGCCCGAGTGCCCTGTCGTAAATCGGGGACAGACCCCGATTAACCACAGCAGCTAAAAACAAAAAAAGGGCCACCGGCATAAGCTGGAGGCCCTTTTTTATGCATTGAGAGAAATTTCTTTTCCAACCCAGTTTATATGCCATTTAAAATTATTGGCGGTTTCTGGGGTAAGAGGGCTACCGTCCACCCATCTAATATAAACTCGAAACATTGTTGCGGATGCTTTATAGATAGAGCTGGCTCCAACAGTTGCCCAATGATGAGAGTCACCATAGATTGATGTGGTGTATACTGGAGTACCAGCAAATCGACCGGAAGTAGTGTCAACGTCAACATAAATACCTTTTCCTGTTCGATATTGTTTCCAATCTGTGCTGCCTGGCTTAGTTCTTCCAGCAATGGTTCTTCTTCCTTGAGTAATAAAGCTCATTTTTTTCCTTTTTTATTTAACATAACATATCATTATGCGACTAACGTCATCCATGAGCCGAGTCATACTGCGCTCTGAACCACACTTCAAAATCGCCTGGGTTTCCGACGTGCACCTGCTGCTGTCTACTCTTCTTCAATATAGTGCGCCCTATTGCTTTTCCTTACCCCCCGAATCAGTGTCCACATCGGGCGCATCTGGCTTTTTCGTATCCTTCGAATCAGTGTCCGCATCGGACGTATTTAAATCCGTAACTGAGCCGAGATTGAAGTACGTACGAATTTTTCGGCCAATTTTATCGATTGCAGTGCTTCCGCCGGCTATAACGCCGCCAGTCAAAACAATGTCCACAAAAGAAAATAAGAAGCTGTGCAGCTTTCCTAATTTTTCTAAAGCGCCGGGATCAACTAATCCTGCGAGTGTTCGTACACCAACTAGGCTGATTAATAGTCCAAAGACAAAGCTAATCCAAAGTGCCCGTTGAGCTGTTACCATTCTGTAGTTTTCGAGTTGCTGTTCCAGTGCTAATAGCTCAATTTTCTTTCGGTCAGGGATTCGCACTGGGATGAGAATGGCCTCTACCGATCGTTCCATGAAAATCGCTATCACAAATAGGGATGTAACAATTGCCAAAACGTCTGTTTCGGCAATCGACTTGAAAGGGAGGAACGGGGGGGTGCTATAGTAAAGTAAACCAAAAAATGCTACCAATATTAAAATGATAAAAAGAGCTTCTTCTCTATGCTGGAAGCGAGTAACCGTATTCGCGGACGTGTTAGCAGAGGGCATGAGTATGTCTCCTTCTTTTGTTGACTAACGTTTATACCGTCGGTGTGCATGTGCAACTAAATACAAACATGCCCAACAAAATAAGTCAATTATCATATCGAAAAAACAGCCAGTTGACAGCATTGTCCATTATCAATGGAACAATTTTCATTGCGAGAGAGGAAAAAACTCTTCAAAAGTAAAGATAACTGAAAATGCCATCATAATGATAAATATACGGGTATCTTTAATTGCCTTCATTTTTTGGGCACCAGCGGACGACGGCCCTTTGGGCTGGTCAAAATGGACAAAATCACCGAAAAGCGGGATTGGAGGGACTTAAAAGGGGGTGTTTTGTGCGAATGGTGCGACTCAGTCCGTCTCATTCAGTCTATTTCCGTCTGAAGTGGTCTCAGTCGGTCATTTTTCACGGCCTCTCACGCCGTAAACCTCATAAAATATTGTGGGGGTCTGGTATAGGCCGGTTGGTGAGCCGAATAATGCGAAACAGATTAAATTATGCAGGAGTAACAAGCAAAAATGAAAATAAAATCAAGTATGTTATCTATGAAAATCGTAACTTCTCAATAAGTGGTGGCAGAGCCATAAAAAAAATAAACCACTCCCTT
>CBFDDU010000023.1:0-27949 GCA_965603655.1 uncultured Candidatus Electrothrix sp.
AAACGCGCTGACGATCCTCGTAAAGAACTCTGGCGTCCTTTTCTTCAAGTTGTTGAGCAATGCGGGGCCTCAGTTTTTGTTATGGAAAACGTCCCGCAGCTGCTTGGTACAGCCGAACATGGGGAAATTATTGGGATGGCGAAATCCCTCGGCTTTAAAGTTCATCATGAGAAATTGACGGCTGCCGACTACGGCGTTCCGCAGACCCGTACCAGGGCTTTTATCATCGGCTGTAATTTTACAGATCCCTCAATCTTGTTTCCTCCCCGAAAAACGCATTTTAACCCGAACGGAAAGAGCAAACAGCTGTTGTTGCCGTTTGAGAAGCAGGAGTTTTTATCTTCTTCGCAACAGTGGAAAACGGTACGAGATGCGATTAAGGATCTCCCACCCCCTGAAGGGACGGAAATTAGAGAAACAGCACCTCCGCTTGACCTGCACTTCGGAAGGAATCCTACAGAACTCAGCCGGAAAAGATACCGGGCGATTCCGCAAGAAGGAATGAATCGTTTCGACTTGCAACGTGTTGCCCCTGAATTGACTCCCAACTGCTGGATAAGAAAGAAATCCGGCGGAACAGATTTGTTTGGTCGGCTTTGGTGGGACCGGCCTTCGGTGACTATACGGACAGAATTTTTCAAGCCTGAAAAAGGTCGTTATCTGCATCCAGAGCAGCATCGTCCGATCACCCATAGGGAAGCTGCACGGTTCCAAAGTTTTCCGGACAGCTTTCGTTTTACTGGGTCAAAAATTGAAATTGCTAAACAGATCGGTAACGCTGTTCCCCCTCTGCTTGCGGCAAGGGTGGCGGATATTGTCAGAGTGTTGCTGGATGGTAGAACTTGCGTATGAAGCGCAAGAAATGAAGCGCGGTATATTATATGTCTGAAACAAAAAGCCATATTGGCATTGATTCTTTCTTTGCCGAACGGGATAGATTGCTCTTTGACTACACTATAGCGAAAAAGCAAACTTCAGATGATGCAGTTAAAACTGAACATGGTAATGTGGCTGAAGTTCTTGCCAGAGATTGGCTGCAATCATTCCTTCCTAAACGATTTGGAGTCTGCAAGGGGTATATCATCACACCTTGTCTTTTTATGGAAGAGCAAGAACTTGAAGAATGGGACATAGTAGTTTACGATGCGATGGAGTCGCCAGTATTGTTCACACGGGGTTCTGGGTCCGAGTTGCGTCAAGCCATTCCGGTTGAGCACGTTCGCGCTGTCATTGAAGTGAAAGCTACTCTGACTCCGATGATGGCGGAAAAATGTGCAAAGAAGCTGCTGAAACTCAAGCGATATATAGGAGAAAACGACAGTAGCAATTATCCTCTTTTTCTTTGTAAGCCCTTTGTTTGTGCCGCCATGTTTTTTGAAACAAAAGTGAAAACTTTGTCGGAATACCGCAAGGCTCTTGATCAGTTGACCTCGCTTTGTAAAAATAATTTTCCGTTCATGGGATCTCTCGTCCTGAAAAGCCAAACCTATCCTGAGCACTCAGGTTACCTTAAAGTCTTTGATGAAAGTTTCATGTCAACAAATAATCCGCTAAGACAGGAAATGTCTTCCTTTAGCTCGTCAGATGGAAAGCATGGACTGCTTGGAACGTTTGGATATGCTGTCAATAACTATCCTGCCTTCCTTTTCGATTTTTTAGCATTACTGCGGGGAACTTTTCAAAAAGAACGAGTATCAAGTTTTTACGGACTTGACTTGAAAAACACGAAGGCATCTCTTCTCTTTCCTAAAGATTAGGAAGCAGTTAGACGTTCAATCATTGTATAAAGCGAACTAACAGAAAAAAAATCAAACCGTCCCCTCATATGAGATTAAAGATTAAAAGGGGCCTATTTCCTAAACAGCCGTGTCCTACCTCGTCCTAGCCAGAAAATCCCGACCCCAGACCTTTGCTCAGGTTGTCGGCCAGAAACCTATTGTCCGTACCCTGCAAAACGGATTATTGCAGAACCGGGTACCCCACGCCCTGATTTTTAGCGGAGTGCGCGGTACCGGCAAAACCACCCTTGCCCGAATCATGGCCAAGGCCCTGAACTGCGAACAGGGGCCGCCGCCCGAACCCTGCAACGAATGCCGCTCCTGCAAGGAGATCATGGCAGGAAGTTCGGTTGACCTGCACGAGGTGGACGGTGCCTCCAACCGGGGTATTCAGGAGATCCGCGAGCTGAAAGAGAATATCCGCTTCATGCCCACCAGCTCGAAGTTCAAGATCATCATCATTGATGAAGTCCACATGCTCACCACCGAGGCCTTCAACGCCTTGCTCAAGACCCTTGAGGAGCCGCCTGAGCATGTCTATTTCATGTTTGCCACTACTGAGTTGCACAAGGTGCCGGTGACCATTCTTTCCCGTTGCCAGCGCTATGAGCTGAAACGGGTTGCCCATGCGGAGCTGTCAGCCCATTTTGCCTCCCTTGCCCAACAGGAGGGTATCAGCATTGATGAGGCCGCTCTGAATATGGTGGTGCGGGAGGCAGGAGGTTCTGTGCGCGACGGTCTCAGCCTGCTGGATCAGGTCTTTTCCTACTGCGGGGAGAACGTCACCGGCGAAGAGGTGGCTGATGTGCTGGGGCTGGTCAGTCATGAAGTGATTGCCGACCTTGCCCGTGCCCTTCTTACCAAAGACCTCAGTGCGGCCCTGAACAACCTGGACAAGGTGTACAGCTACGGCATGGACATCAAACGCTTTATTAATGAGCTGCTGGCCTGGTTTCGCAGCCTTGTGGTGTGCAGCGTCAGCCAGGATCCTGCACGCCTTCTCGATCTGCCTGCTGATGAGCTGGCTCTTTTGCAGGAGGTTGCTGCGGCCCATTCCCACCAGACCCTGTTCATGATGTTCAATCTTCTGCTTGAGGGATTGGAAAAGGCCGCTTTTTCAGCCCGTCCCCGTTTTGCGGTGGAAATGACCTTTATCCGGGCTGTGCAGGTGGATGATGTGGTGCCGGTCACTGACCTGCTCACACGACTGGATGATGTGCTGGCTGGCGTGGCTTTGCCGCAACAGCAGGTAGCTCAGCAAGCCCGGCAGTCGATACCGTCACAGCAATCGTCACAGCAACCTCCCCAGATAAATATCCAAACAGGTCACCACGCAAACCAGCAAGTAAACCACCCGTCAAACCAGCAGGTTCCGCAGTCGGACCAGAGCAGGGGGGCGACAGGGTCGTCTCTGCCACCATCTGCTCAACGACCACCACAGCCCGGCCCTCCTGCCGAGGCTGAAAAAAAAAAAGCTCCTGAACCGGTAGCGCCCCCTCCGCAGGCTCCGTCCTCTGATGAACAGGGGAGAGAATCGGTTAATGCGCCGGAAGCAAATCCATCCAGAGTATCAGAGCAGAATCCACCGCCACCGGAAGATACCTATGCCCCGCTTGCATCAGGTGTACATAAAAAAGATGTGCGCAAGCATTGGCCTGACTTTGTCAGCTATGTTCAGGAACGGGTCAAATGGATGGGGGCTGCCCTGAAAAGTTCGTCTTCAGCCCGTTTGGAAAGCGGTGTCCTGACGGTGAACTATGATGAATCAGCGGATTGCACGCTCCTTAAAAGTAAAACGAATCTTGTTCAGCTTACCGAGTTTGCCATGGATTTTTTTCAGGAAGAGCTGCGGATCGCCTTTAAGGTGCCGAATTCTTCGGCCTGTTCCACAGACTCAGAGAGCGCAGGAGCTGTGCGGCAGGAGCGCCAGAAATTGGCTCATGATTCGTTGGTATTGGCTGCTGTGGATATCTTTAACGGCCAGGTTGGGGATATTCGGGTGGGGCCGCGTTTTCGTGGGGCTTTGGATGAGGAAAAGATTGACGAATAATCCGAAAAAATGATTATACTGCCAAAAAAGGAGGCAGAGTGCTTCCTCAATCATTTGGAAAGACGACTAGAGGGAATGATATGAATATCTCAGATATGATGCAGCAGGCAAAGGAATTCCAGAAAAAAATGGGAGATATGCAGGAGGAGTTGGCAAGCAAAAACGTTACTGGCTCTGCTGGCGGGGGCATGGTGAATGCGACCATGAATGGCAAGGGAGAGCTGGTTGGACTTGCCATTGAGCCGGGTATTGTGAAAGCTGATGAAGTTGATATGCTTCAGGATCTGATTGTGGCAGCGGTCAATGACGGAGCCCGTAAGGCGGCTGAGCTGGGCAAAGGCGAGATGTCCAAGCTGACCGGAGGACTCAATATTCCAGGTCTGTCATAAACGGTCATGCAGGTTATTCCTCCGGCACTTGAACGGCTGATTATCGATCTGACTCGGTTGCCCGGTATCGGTCAGAAGACCGCCTCCCGGCTTGCTCTCTACCTTTTGCGGCGTCCTGCTGCCGAGGCCTTGAATCTCTCGGCCAGTTTGGCCGAGCTCCACGCATCTATCCAGTTATGCAGCAGTTGCTTTGCCTTTTCTGAGAATGATCCCTGCCGGATCTGTGAAGACTCTCGCCGCAATAACCGGCTGGTTTGCGTGGTGGAAGAGCCCGGTGATCTGATGGCCATTGAAAAGACCGGTGCCTTTAGCGGGGTCTATCATATCCTGCACGGGGTCTTGGCCCCTATGGAGGGGATCGGGCCGGAAGAGCTCAAAATTCGTGAACTCTTCCAGCGGATCAGGACCCAGGAGATAGAGGAAATCCTGGTGGCCACCAGTTCCACGGTGCCGGGTGAAGCCACGGCCTCCTATCTGATTGATCATCTCGCCAGCATGCCCGTCAAGGTGACCCGCCTTGCCTGCGGTATTCCTATGGGTATGGATATCAAATATGCGGATGAGCATACCTTGTCACGGGCTGTGGAATCTCGGCAGGTTATAAGATGATAGGCTCGAACTGTGCGTATGATCGGATCTTCCTGATGTGCAGATGATCATTTCACGAGAGTGTTTCTTTGGTGATTAATCAAGTTGGGATTATATGCTTATTGATGATGAGTATTAATTACTCATGGTATTTCTTGTCACTTCCCTCAATTACAGAGGTAATTAAATAATGCGCTGACCTTATCCACTGTGTTTTTTTTATACAGAGATGTTTCAACGAGCGCTAATATGTAACCATTTGTATTTTCGTTGAAAAATATTTGACAGGACGTTTGATGTGGTGTCAAATATCAGTGAAGGCAATTAATAGAGCCGGTCGGCCGAGTTTCACAGCAGGGCTTCTGGTTTCCGTTAATTGCCTTTATTTTTTGTGGCGAAGAGCTGAATGCAGAGAGATCTCGTTCGATCATAGCCTCTCGCCCCTCCCCTCATTTTTTTCCTGAACGCGTCTTCAATCAGTATGATATTTGACGCTCTTTCATCGTTGTAGAATTTTTTTTTCACTCTGTTATTGGGTACTCATCCAAACAGTATTCTGAGATACTGAATGATCTGTCTGGCTCGAGAAAATCCGTTCTTGCGCAAAGATATTTCCATGAATGGGGTTGTTGGCGCATGAATTTTAATTCGTTAATAGTTGGTCCAATACCACGTGGTGGTAAAATTCTCCATTGACCGTCAATGCAGTTTGTGGTACTCAATTCTTTAGCTTCAAAATTTCATCATGAAGCTGATCCAGGCCTTGAGATGAAGAGAGATGAAGACATGCTCATTACCTGTTTCCGACGACAGTCATACAGTCACAATTAGGCCGGTCGTATCGGTCGGTCAACGAACAGAAGTCCCAAAGGAGAGATGAACGATGAAAAAGCTGGTTATTCTTGGAGCGGGCTGTGCAGGCACAATGGTTGCAAACAACTTACGCAAGAGACTGGATCGTGATGAGTGGTCGATCACGATTATTGATAAAGACGACAAACATCTTTATCAGCCCGGCCTGATTTTTATCCCCTTCGGCATGTACAAGCCCGAAGAGATCGTCCGTACCCGCAGCGAGTTTATCGGCAAGGGGATCAATTTTGTTGTGGATGAGATTGTCGGCGTTGATACGGAGACGCAAGTCGTTGAGACCACAGCGGGTAAATACGAATACGACAAAATCATCGTTTGCACTGGTGTGAGTTTGGCCCCGGAAGAAATTCCAGGCATGATGGACGGCTGGCAGACTAAGGTCTTTGATTTTTACACCCTGGAAGGGGCTATAAACTTGGAAAAGAAGCTGCGCACCTTCAAAAGCGGAAAATTGGTACTGAACATCGCGGAATTCCCCTATAAATGCCCGGTTGCCCCGCTTGAATTTGTCTATCTCGCGGACTGGTTTCTTACCGAGCGAGGGGTGCGCGATCAGATCGAGATCGAGTTTGTCACCCCTATGACCGGTGCCTTTACTAAGCCCAAGGCCTCTGCCTACTTTACCAAGATGATGCAGGAGAAGAACATCAAGGTCACCGCAGATTTTATCCTTGCCGAAGTTGACTGCACCAATAATAAACTGATCTCCGCATCCGGTGATGAAATTGAGTGGGATTTGCTGGTTTCCATTCCGCCCAATGTGGGAGCACGCTATCTGGTCAATTCCGAGGTCGCCATGGATGAAGTGGGCTACGTCAAAACGAATAACCATACCTTGCAGGCGGAAAACCATAAAAATATGTATGTTCTCGGCGACAATACAACCATTCCCACCTCCAAGGCTGGTTCGGTAGCCCATTTCTCTGCGGAAATCATGGTGGAAAATTTCATGCGTGAGATCAACGACGAGCCTGTTCGACCGGACTATGATGGTCATTCTAACTGTTTCATCGAGACCGGCTATGGTAAGGCCTCTCTCATTGACTTCAACTATGAGTATGAGCCGCTGCCTGGTAAATTCCCCCTGCCTGGCCTCGGACCCTTTTCTCTCCTCGGCGACACGAAGGCCAATCATTGGGGCAAGATGATGTTCAAATGGGTGTACTGGAACAAACTGTTGACCGGTGAGGAATTGCCGCTTGAGGCCCAGATGTCTCTTGCGGGTAAGGTTCAGGAATAAGGGAGAGCATCATGACCAATGAAGAAAAAATTCTCGCCCGCCTCGATGAACTCACCGAGGAAGTGCGAGAGGCCAAACGAGCTGTCAGGCCCTATGTGGAGCTGAAGCAGGAATTGGAGCCCCTGATCCATTCTATGGTTCATGAAACGACGGCCCGCCTGAGCGGCTTGGATAAAAATGTAGAGCTGGAAGATGTCGGCGATATGGTCGGCCAGTCCCTGGCATCCAGCGGCAACATTACTGAGGCGCTCAAAACCCTGAACAGTATTATGGAATTTAAAAGGGATTTTGAGCCGCACGGCAAAGATATGTTTCATGAGCTGGCACTTCACCTGCAAACCGCTTTCCAGGGCTTTGAGGGAGAAAATTTGCAGGAACTGCTCAGGCAGTTCATCGTTAATATGGGCAATATTGCCGAGATGATGAAAACGCTCAGCTCGATGATGGATATGAAGCGCGATGTTGAACTTCTGAGTGGCCCAATTATTAACGATGTGGTTGAACGTCTGGAAGGCTTTAAGCAACGCGGTCTATTTGATGACTTTCAACGGATGCTTGATATCGGCGAGCAGGTCAGTGTCAAAATGAAGGCTGTGGATCTTGCCAAGGCAAAACCGATCGGAGTTTTCGGTATGATGTCTGCTCTGAAACGCCCGGAAGTGCAGGAAGGGTTGGGTGTGCTGATTGAGTTGTCAACGGTTGCCTCGGCTCTGAAACATATGCCAAAAGAACCTGACCAGGACTGTGTTTAGTAAGCAGCCTGATTTATTTTGTTGTAGAAATCCATCCCCTCTGGGGGTGGATTATTTATTTTTTCGGTTTTCGCCGTACGGGACAGGGTTTCTTGGCCCGTATCCTGGCGAGAACAGACTGCTTAAAGATGTTTCGGTGCAAAGGCCATTGCCCAGGTTCCCGGCCCCATATGGACCCCAGAGGACAGCGACAAGGGAGTCAGCAGGATTTCCGCCTTTGGCAGCAATTCCCGCACCTGCTGCTGCGCAGTTTCCCGCAGCCATTTCTCATTATCTGAGTATTGGAGCAGGATCAGCGGCGCAGTAGCACCCCCTGCCTGTTCTTGCAATTTCTCCAGCGCAAAGGCAAGCTGTCCCTTCCTATTTCGGGTAACCCCCATTTTACGTACTGTATTGTCGATCGGGCTGACAACGGGCTTGACCCCGAGCAGATCCCCGAAAAAACCGCCTGCCTTGGAGACTCGGCCCCCGGCGACCAGATATTTCAGTTCATCAATAAAGACATATTCCCGGCATTCCTCCATGACGGTCCGTGCATAGGCAAGTACCTCGTCTGGTTGATGAGTTTTTTGCGCATATTGAGCCGTGAGTAGGGCTATGAGGGCAAGGCGGCCAGAGGCAGTGCCAGTGTCCAATATTGTGAGCTGGTTGTCTGGATCATGCTTTTTTTTCCAGGCCCTTGCCGCAGCAAAATTACCGGTAAAGGCCGAACCGACGCAGAGGTAGAGGCAGGGGCTGAAGCGCTGGATAAGGGTCTCGTAATGTTGGTGTCGCTCAAAGGAGGAGGCCTGGGCCGTGCTGACCCTGCCGCCCTTGCGCTGCCTAGAATAGATTGCTGCCGGATCGCAGAGGCTTTCCGGGCGGACATCATCGCCAGCGACTATATAACTATCCAGCAGGCTAATGCCGTGCTGGGAAGCGGTCTCTTTAGTTATTGAACCTGCCGCATCGGTGAGGATATGCAGAGTCGATTGTACAGCAGGCTCAGCATCTGACACCGAGTTCTCTGTCTCCTCGTTTAATATCCTGGAGGTCTGCACGATTTTCTCGGCATGCCAGTGAACTAGGGTGCCAAAGGCCGCCAGTTTTTGCCGAAGCTGTTCCGGTTCATCGGTGTGGATATGTATCTTGAGCAGGGCATCATCCGCAAGCACGACCACGCTTTCCCCTAGGGCATTGATGGCCTCAGCAGTTACCATTGTCTTGCTGCTCGGGTCACCGGAGCCTGCTCCTTGTTTATCTCTTTGAATAATCGCATCCACGCAACAGCTGTTTGCTGTGATCGTGCCGCTGGTCAAGTCCACCGAATCAGGAGGCCCTGGCGAGAGAAAGGAGCTGCGGATATCCAGCTGACCGGCAAAAACAGTCAGGATGGAGTCAGGCTTGCCCTCCTGCTGAGTTAATGCCCTGAAGAAGCCGTCAAAATAGATGTACATACCCAAGGCACCGGAATCCACCACCCCGGCTTTTTTCAGATTTGGTAGATGCTCCGGGGTGGAGCGGACCGCGTTTTGCAACGCTGGCAGGAGCAGGGGGTAGAGTGCAGAAAGATCGGAGGGGTCAGTATAGGTGGCGAGGCTTGTTGCCAGACTGTCAAAGACGGACAGCATGGTCCCCTGGCAGGGCGCAGCTACTGCCTGCCAGGCCTTTTCCCTGCCGCTTGCTGCTCGTTCTGCGAGATCGGTAATCTGTTCAGCCAGACAGAATTCCCGAAAAAAGGCGGCGGCGATATTGCCGGAGTTGCCTATGGCGCAACGGGTCAGGAGGCCAGGGAGTTCCCTGTAATTTTGTTCCGCAGTACGAAAGGGGGCTAGGCTGATTCGTAAATTGGTGCCGGTGTCGCTATCTGCCACAGGAAAGACATTGATCTGGTCCAGGAGATCGGCCCAGGCGGAAAGGCAGGCGTAAGCTGAGGAAAAACTGGTGCGAAGATCAGGCATTGTTGAGCAGGCGGGTGATGGCGGATCGGTCGTACTTCCCGTTTTGCTTTACCGGGAGAGCAGGCACGGTTTTGATCAGGCGGGGCAGGGCATAGGTCTCCAAGGAGGCCTCAAGGTTTTTTTTGACCTGTTCTTTATCAACAGTCTCTCCTTGAATAAGGGCGGCGATTCGCTGCCCACGTCCACCGGATTCGGGCAGGGCCGTGACAAGGCAGTCTATCACTCCGGGTTCTTTCTTGATAAGGGCGGCGATTTCCTCCAGGTCCACCCGCTTGCCGCCTACTTTGACCACAGCATCACTTCGTCCCTTGAGGAGAAAACCCTCAGGGGAGCCTTCAGTACTGGTTGCTTCAGCTCGGTCATTGGCCAGAAAGAATCCCTGGTCGTCAACCGGCAGATCCGGCGAGATATAGGGCGAACGCACGGCCAGTCGATCGTGGACAATCTTCCAGTCAATGGTCGAGAAGGGGGTAAAGAGCTCTTCACCTTGGGATCGGTTCCGGGTGGCAATGCCCCCGGTCTCGGTGGAGCCGTAGACCTCAATAACCCCTGAGGGGTTGTGGCGGCAGAAGGCGGCATTATCTCCGACCTCCAGCATACCGGCTGAGGAAAAGGCCAGCCGTAGGTTCAGCTCTTTTTTTCGTAGCACTCGATAATGGGCTGGCACACTGGCCAGTACTGTTACCTTCTGGGCGGCTGCGGTTGCAAGGATCTCGTTGGGAAAGGAGGGTGTCTCATTGAGCACGGTTGCCGAGGAGACCAAGGGCAGTACCACGGAGAACAAGAGCCCGTAGATATGCCAGGGCGGAACAGTGGCCATGATGCAGTCCTGTTCTGAAACCGCATATTGCTCAGCATGAAAAAGGGATTCGCCAAAGATATTTTCACCGGTCTTTGACCAGATCTTGGGCGCACCAGTGGAACCGCCAGTAAAAATTTTCAGCAGCTCTGCGCCAGGGGTAACAGCAGCATGCCCAGAAATAAGTGGTCTTGCCTCCTTTCCCTCTGCCTGCGGGGATGCTTGCGGTCGCAGTACCTCTATCCCGGCAGGGAGTTCTCTTGCCGTATCAGCTAGGGCAAGGTTAAAATTGGTCACCTCCTGCATCCGGGCCAAACTCGCAGCAGAAAGGGCATAGGGCAGGAGTAGGGAAGGGCCTCCGGCCAGGGAGGCCAGCAGAGCCGCCGCTATCACCGCCTTATCATGAGTAGCCAGGCAGACGGGCTTGTTCTGGGTGTCGGTCTGGGCAAACATGGCCAGCAGGTCAGCCGCTAGGGCATAGACTTGGGCAAAGGTGCTGCCGCAGCGGGTGAATTCCCTGTCCGGATACTTGGGACCTGCGAGGAGCTCTCCGATGATTTGCTCAGTGCTGCGGTGTTGCTTCATGGAGCATCCTGCAAGGTTTTGCCAAAGGATTGGCCGCTCAGGCTTCGGTCTCTGGGCACAAAGGTATTGCCCGCCATTTCCCGTTTAACAACCTCCTTGAACAGTCTGGCCATCTTGATGGACTGGCTTTCCTCCTGATAAAAGGTGTTCCAGGCGTAATCCAACAGCTCCTGGAGTCTTTCAGGGGCCATATGCTTGGGGTGGTACACTACCTTGTCAGCAGAATATTCATTCCAGTCATGGGAGAGGATGCGGTTCTGCTCCTGTAAATCAGTATAGGCCTTGGTGTGAGGGAAGGGAGTCAGTACGGTAAACTCGGCAAGGTCCAGCTCGATCTCCAGGAGAAAATCAATGAGTCGTTTGATGAAATCCTCTGTGTGATTATCCAGGCCTAAAAGGATGGTTCCTTCTACGCCTATCCCGTGGTCATGATAGCCTTTGATCCGCTCCTTGATATAATCCGAGGTGTCAAAGACCGCCTGATAGACGTACCAGGCCCCGGCCTGAGCCGCCAGATCTAACACCTCCGGTTTATCTTCAATGGGATGACAGCACCAGTTTTTTTTCAGAGGGATCATCTCTCGAAACAGATCCATTTCCCAGGTCGTATCTTGAGCCAAAGAGTTATCCACGAGAAAGAGGCGATTATTGTCAATTCCGCTGAGTTCCTCCACCACCTTATCCACAGGTCGGGGCCGGAACTCTCTGCCCCCCAAGTAGGAGACAGCGCAGGGGTAGCAGTTGAAGCGGCACCCCCGTGAGGCATGGACTAGGTCAACCATCTGCACGCCCTTATGATTATAGAGCTTGCGGTTGAGAATGTCCCGCCGGGCCGGGCCGACCAAGGCGATGTCCGGTCGGTCGTTGATAAAATCATAGCAGGGCTGGAGGGAATTTTTCCTGAAATCGGAAAAAACCTGCTCCATCCGGCCTTCAGCCTCGCCGAGAAAGACAGCGTCTGCATGCTCCATGGTTTCTTCGGCATGGAGCATGGTGGAAATGCCGCCGAAGATGACCTTGACCCCTTGCTTGCGATAGCGGTCTGCTATTTCCCAGCCCCGTTTCACCTGCACGGTGAGCATCATGGAGATACCGACAAAATCCACGGGATCGTCAAAGTCGATTTTTTCCAGATTTTCATCAACAAAATCAACGTCAACATATTCGGGTAAGGCGGCGGCAAAGACCACAGGACCGTGCGGGGGCAGGTGGAACTCGGTCTGCCTGCCGAGCTTAGGCCACTTGGGATAAATCAGTTTGAATTTCATGGTAAAATATAGAGGTTATCAAAGCATATGTGCAGCTGCGTATTCAATCACCTGACCCGGAGTGACCACAGGCCCGATAATAGATTCTAGGGCGCGGAGGTCTCGTCTCCAGGTATCAAGGGTGTGGAAAAATTCTTCCGGCATTTCCTGTTCTTTGGCGAACTCCTCATGGGACGTGTCTATCCGATGGATAAGTTTTTCAATGTACAGGGAGAACTGGTGGTTATAGAGCTCCTCACTGTATTCCTTGTCGATCAGCTCGCTGAAGAGTCGTTGCAGGTCACGGTATTTTGGTATGAGCCCGATGGGGGTCCAAATGTTTTCCACCTTGCCCTGATGCATCAGGGCCATGATCCGCATCCAGACCTCGGTGTCCTGTTTTTCTCCCAGGAGTCCGTCCTCTTCTCCGGGCATGAGCTCACGGCGGGCATTTTTATGTAGCCAATAATTGACTTGAAAGCCGCTGGGTAGGCAGTCCTTATGAATAGCAGGGTTTTCTCCGAAGGCCTTATAATGGGCAATGTATTGTCCCAGCGGGCTAGGAAAGAAGGCCTCGTTGGCAAAGGGCGAACGTTTTTCACTGCCGTCGGCACCGAGTTCTGTCGCCGTGGTGGCGGAGCGGATAATTGCTCCATGCACAACTGTGTTCATCCAGTCATGGGCCATAACAATGGTAGGCATGGTGCTATAATCGCGACCTCCGAAGATGAGAGCACTCAGCTTGACCCCTTCAGAGTTTTCCGTAGCCGGGTCATAATTGGCCAGCGTATCCAGGGGGATGGTGAACCGGGCGTTTTTATGGGACATGGGCAGGCCAGAGTCTTTTGTCCACTCGCCTGCAAAATTACGTCCTGTTTCCGGCAGATCGTAGCCGCAGCCCTCCCAATACGGTTTTTGTTCATGAACCAGCAGGTTGGAAAAGATGACCTCTTCGCCTTCCCGTTCCAGCACATCCATTGTTTCCGGGTCATCTGTCCGGTTCATGCCTTCGATAATCCCGAACATGCCTTTTTCTGGATTTACTGCTCGGACCTCACCACTCTCCTTATCAATGAAGATCTTGGCAAGATCGTCACCGATCAGGGCATCACCCGTCATTGCGGTTCCGGTCTTGCCGCAGCCGCTGGGATATGCGCCAGCAAAATAAACTCTGTCGCCGTCAACATCAAAACCGGTGATGAACATGTGTTCATCCAGCCGACTGCCGAAATGGTAGCGCAGGTTGTTCATGTTGGCGAAACGGTGATTGATTTTTTTAGGGGCAATGGAATTGCCTGCGTACTGGTTGTTGACGCTATAAGAATGGAAACGCTCCACATCCATGTAGATGCGCCGATGCTCAAGGTGGGCGGAAACATGGTCGGCTGTTAAGTCACCAGCAGTATGGTAGTTGATAAAGATATAGCCTTTTTCTTCGACATCGCGGGAAAAATTTTTCGGGTCAATCATTCGATAAAGCAGATACTCACTGTGGATGACATAGTATGAATCCGTGATCTGGAGCGTCGGGTCTGCAACCTTACTGCCGATGGGGCCTCGGGAGATGAAGGAGACAATCATCTCCTTATTAACCATGAGATCATCCATGATCATGCGAACCTCAACCAATCCGGCCCGATGGTCGAGCTTTTGCTGGAGAGAGCTGATGGGCGTATCTGGGTATGCGAGGTATTTTGTATTGGCTGTGTCGCGTCCCTGGTCCTTGGGCCCGTCAAAATGGTAGGTGTGATCCGAGGTTGCCAGTGGGAACTCTTCATTATGATTGAGCGCCTGCCGCCTGATATAGGCCATATCCTCTTCTGAGCCGGTATTCAGGAACAGGGAGGCGGGGTTCAGTCTGGTGGCGCCGTTGAAGATCGGTTCGATGACAGCCGGGCTGCACTGCATCAGTTTAGAAGAGTCAGCCTTGTTCATCAATCCTTCAAGGAAGGTTTTCATTGTTTCTAGTCTGAAAACGCTTGTCGAGCTGTCTTGGGCATGGCGGGTGTTCTGTCGGTCAGCAGTATTCATGGTTGGGTTCTCGTGGGAGTTATAGAAGATGCATTATCTTGCTTTTTGGACTTTCGCTCTTCGCTCTATATCCATAGCATATTTCGGCAGAATCTGAAAGTCGCTTGAATTGCTGGAAGTGAATAGAATGGGAGGTAGAGCGTGCTTGCAGCGACGATTGATGCATATGGTTCGCAATAGCATTCTTTTTAATTGAGAGGGACGCTGGCACATTATCTATTTTTTTATTTAAAAATGATGGTTTCGTAAAAAGTCCAATTTTCTGAAATTCCTCATAGCAACTCGTTGAGTTGTCGTTAGCGATTTGGCATTTTCTGACTTTTTACCAGATCATCAAAAATGCAGCTCTATTAACGAGTAATGGTTTTTTAAACTGGTGTGTGAAAAATATACATTGTGTTTAATTCGTTTATATTCCGATGCTAACTGTGGTTATGGTTTTTTGGTAGAGAAAATGTTCTGTGTAATTAATATTCATAACTCAACTTTTTGAGCTGAACAACAGCTTGTTATATCGTTAAAATGTTCTAACTTTCCATTTGCAACAGGAAAAAGTCCCTTATGAAATCATTACTTTTTTGCACCAAACAATTGCAATAGGGCATAGTGCTATAAACAATTGATGAGGCGGTCAGTCTTGTTTAAGTCCGTAAATTCAAATAAATATATCAAATCGGAAAGTTGACTTCATAACCAATAAGCAGTCAGTTCTGTTTAGTTCTCTATCTGTAGGAGATGCGGATATGAAATATTTTTCTTTTTCAGGAATGATTTATGCATAATTTATTTGTAGGTTGATATTTTTGAATATGAAAGAAAGTAATATCTTTGTATTGTCTGTTTTTTTTATTAACTGCTAAATTATATACGATATAGGTTGGTTATGGATCATCACTTGTTTCAAGTGGAAGAGAATCCCATTCCTGTTTCCTGCTCTGTAACCGACTGCTGTGCATTGATTGCATTTGATCTTATCAGGGAAAGGGGGGCTGTGCAGGCTTCGCTAACGTATCCCTTGTCCGTGATTCATTTTCTTCGCTGTTTTTTGTCAGGATATTCGGGTGATTTGCCCGGATAAAATGAGGTGTTCGCCTCATTGAGAGGCAACTTGAAATATATTATAGTGATACAAATTTGGAAAAAGTATTACAGGGTAATGTGCTTAAGGATAAACATGAAGATTAATAACTCGTTAAATTGCTGGCAATTCAAGAAATGTGGTAGAGAACCCGGAGGAAGGAATGTTGAACAATCTGGAGTTTGCTCAGTTGCTGTTGAAATAGGAGCAGATGGTATACATAGCGGAAAAAATGGTGGTCGTTGTTGCTGGGTTATAACCAATTCTGTTTGCGAGAGCAGTACACATGGTTTTTGTTTGAAAAAGATCAGGGGATGCAGGAAATGTGATTTTTATTTTTTAGTCGAAAAAGCAGAAAAGTTGCTTTTTGCGGCATAGGCTTCTTTGGTCGGGTATGTAAACAGCGTGTGCTCCGGGCCTGCCCGCCTCCTCTTGTTGTGCAATGGTTGTTCAATAACTTTTTTCAGGGGAGAATCTTTTGATATCTTGATTTAATATGAAAAAAAGCATGAATAATTCATTGAGTGTCTTGTTGACAAACGGCTTAGCTGCGCTGGCAAGTTTTGTTGTTTCATTGATGATCATGAGTGTCAGTCATTATTATTCACTTGGATTGTTCTTCATCATTATTGCTCCGTTAATAGGTGGGGTTGTGGCGGCATATATGGTGCTTTTTCTCCTCAAAGAAGGGGAACTTTTGTCTTTGGCTCAGACATCTTGGCCAACCCTTCTCTTAGGGGCTACAACTGCGTTGGTTGTTGCTGTTGGTTTTGTTTGTGCAATATCTCAGCATTATTTATTTTTTTGAGGAAAGAGAAAGGTGTTGAACTTTTTCTTAATTATCAAGTTACTGAGGTATGGGGGTGTTATGGATAGTGAAAAGACAAAAAATGATCGTATCAATGAGTTGAAAAACAAGATTTACTATGCTGAAACAGCACGAGAGACTTATAGGGGAAGGCACCCAATTCTTTACGAAACAAATTCGTTATATGTTGATGTATTAAAGCAGGAGTTGACAGGCTTAGAGTACGCAGAAGGAGCATGAGGCATCTTCTCTCAAAAGGCCCATCTGTCTATGTTTTTATTTTGAGTTTTTTTCATGTTATTGTTATCCTGTTTGTATTTGTGCTGAAGATGTGTTGACGGGCGAGTAAAATCGTTCAGGAACCTGCCACCGGGCGCGTGCTCTGCACGTAGCCCGGTTTTTTATTTGTCTTGACTCTGGTACTCGCCCCCAAATAAAATACCCTCTCTAAGAGTTGGACTCTTTGCCTGAAAATCGATTGATCTGTTTTTTGATGAAAAATTGTAACAAGATATGGCTGTGTAATGTTCATTGTGAGAAATATAATGTGGTTAGCGGTAGGGGTGGGGCTCGGCGTAAGCTGGCCAGCTTTTACGTCTGCCGAGATGCTGTTCTCTGATGACTTTAATCAAGATGCAGTCGATACGGATAAGTGGCATCTTTCTTTTTGGGAGGGGGGAATACTTGGCACAACAACATTTAGAGAGTCTCCTCTTCCAGAAATAAAGGATGGTAATATTGTTATTACGGTCGAATCCTATAACCCGGAGACAAGTTTTTCAGGGGATTATTTTTATGGCACGGACCTGAAGAGCGTCAAACTTATTCCATTAACGAGAGGATATGTCAGTATTAAAGTCCGCGCCAAGATGGATAGTGCTATACCCGGTATTGTCGGGGGAATTTTTTTATTCGCTTTTAGGTCTGGAAGCATGATGCTGCATGATGAAATAGATTTTGAGTTTGTTACTTCTAAACCGAACCTGATAATGACCAATAGTTACAGTAATGAACCTCTCGGGGCCGGGCATCCGCAAGTTGCATTCTATGAGTCAGGGACAATAACCGATTACCACGTATATGAAATTAAGTGGGAGACGGATAAGGTGTCTTGGTTTGTGGACGGTAATTTGATTAGAGTAGAAACAGAGCATGTGCCAGCTATTCCCATGGAGATGCATTTCAATGCCTGGGTTCCTGACTCGGAATGGGAACAGGCGTACAACCCTGAACTCCATCCCGCAGCAACAGCGGACTCCAATCAAATTTTTGGGATGATCGTTGACTCAATCGAAATTAGAACGACACCTAACCTGTCGCCTATTCTGTACCTCTTGCTTAAAAAGCGATAAAATTTCCTATGCGCCCCATGCCCCCTGCCATAATCATCCCAGTCTATAATCACGGCAAGCAAATAGGCGAGGTCGTCCGCAAGGCCTGGCAACTGAACCTGCCGATCTTTGTGATTGACGACGGCTCCACCGATGCCACCCAAGAAGCCTTGGGCTCCCTTGACGGCATCACCGTCCTCCGCCACCCGGAAAACCAGGGAAAAGGGGCTGCTCTCCTTACCGGTTTCAAGGCCGCAGAAGCACAGGGCCATGACTGGGCTGTCAGTCTGGACGGCGACGGCCAGCATCACCCGGAAGACGCGGAAAATCTGTTGCAAGCAGTCCAGGACGGTGAACGCTGCCTGGTCATCGGCAAACGGCAGGGCATGGAAGAAAACGCCAATGTCCCCTGGACCAGCCGCTTTGGACGAGGTTTTTCCAATTTCTGGGTATGGGCCGCAGGCGGCCCGTTGCTGGCAGACTCCCAATCGGGTTTCAGGCTCTACCCGCTCCCAGAGGCCCTGCACCTGGATGTTCAGGCTCGTCGCTACCAGTTCGAGGTGGAGGTCCTGGTCAAGGCCCGCCAGCAGGGACTTGCCGTCAGGGAGGTCCCCATCCGGGTTGTTTATCAGCCCAAGGGCGTACGGGTGAGCCATTTTCAGCCCTGGTTGGATTTCCGGCGCAACACCACAACCTTTAATGGGTTGATCTGGAAAAGAATTTTTAGGGTGCTGAGACGATGAATGGTTTTGGGTATAGAGTGGTTGTTTGGACATCCAGGATCTTCGGCTCCTGGTTCTTCGCCTTTATCGCCCGGCTCATCGCTGCTGGCTATTTCCTCTTTTCCCGAAACGTGCCGGAAAGTCGCCGTTTCTATGCAGCCCTGTATCCAGAACGGAGCAAAATCTATCATCTCTGGTGTACCTTTCAGCAGTACCAGCATTTCACCACCATCCATTTTGACCGGTTGCTGCTGAAGAGCTCCTGTCCGGTTGATTTCATTTCCCAGGGCTGGGAAAATCTGGAAGCGGTGATCGGCAAACAGGGCGGCATCCTCCTGATGTCCCATCTTGGCAATTGGGAAATGGCCGCAACCTTGCTCAAGCGGCAAAAGGAAGATCTCCGTTTGCTGCTCTATATGGGGGTAAAGGAAAAAGAAGGAGTGGAGCGCATCCAGAAAGAGGAGCTGCGACAATCCGGGGTGACCATTATCGGGGTTGATCAGGAGGAGAATGCGGCCTTTTCTGCTGTGGAGGGGATTCGCTTTCTCCAATCCGGCGGGCTGGTGTCCCTGACCGGGGACAGGCTGTGGCGGCATGATCAGCGCAGGCTGCGGGTGACCTTTCTCGGCCATGATGCCTATGTTCCTGAAGCGCCATTTATCTTTGCCTTGGTTTCCGGCTCGCCCTTATTTGCCTTTTTTACCTTCCGCACAGGAAAGGGGTACACCTTCTCACTGTCCGATCCCATTGCCGTGCAGGCCCTGTCCCGGCAGGACAGGGCCGCAGCCATCAAACGGGCTGCTCAGCAGTATGCAGATCTGCTGGAGCAGGCCTTACGGCAGCACCCCTTTGAATGGTATCATTTTGAGCGTTTTATTCATTGACACCGTTTCCCGCTGCGAGAGAAACGAGGGGGCCGACCATCCGAATCTTCACCCGTTGATTTTCCCCTATTTTTCCACGCCCGGCTTTTTCACCTGCCTTGCAAACAAGATGGATGATCGCGTTGATCGGTTCAAGCTTCCCTGCCGGACGAACCTGTAAGCGACCATTGCATAAGGTCGCCACCGCACTTTTCAGGACAAGATGCCCGGTTCGACGAATCCCCACAGGCTCTGTCAGGATCGCATCTACTAATCCGTTAGAAGTTAATCCGCTAAAAGTTATGTCATTTCCGGGTACACCTTGGAGACGATGCAATCCCGGAACAACAAGTTCATGAAAAAGGAGGCGGACCGCAGGCGGCGGGCCGGGGAGGGCGAAGATCGGAGTATTGCCGATCAGAGCAAACAGGGTTGCTTTGCCGGGACGTACCTTCAGGCGATTATACACAGGTCTTCCGCCAAGACGGGCAACGACCTGTTCCATGAGATCGAATTTTCCCGGTCCCATACCGCCCGTGCTGATCAGCAGGTCCGGTTTGTCTTGGGTGAGCACCTGCTGCATACGGGAAATAATCATATCCGCATCATCCCCCACCGTTACCGATCGTACAAGACGACAACCTTTCTGCTGTAACAGGGCGGCCAGGAACACCCCGTTACTGGAAATTTTTTGGCCGGGGAGGAGCTTTCCTCCACTCTTGATCAGCTCACTGCCGGTGCAGATCACTGCCACTCTGGGTTGGCGATGCACCCAGATTTCCTGAGAGCCGTTTTCGGCTAAGAGAAGCAGATGATCGGGACTGAGCCGGGTTCCGGCAGCAACCAATTGCTGGCCTTGCTTGATATCTTTTCCCTGGTGGCGAATGTACATTTGTTTTTTGCTCAGTTCTTCTCGCGGTACAGAAAGCCTCGACCCTTTTTCTTGACAAATCTCAAAGGGCACAACCCGGACCGCGCCGCAAGGTACCATAGCTCCGGTCATAATTCTATAGGCCTGTCCAGGCTGAACCTGCTGTTGTTCAAGGCAACCGGCAGCAACTTCACCGCTCAGCTGAAATTCAGCAGACAGCTCATCAACGGAATGGGGTTGTTCGGCAAGAGCAAAGCCATCTCGGGTCGATTGGTTATAGGAGGGTTTAGGTCGGTCAGCAAAAACTGAGGCCGCAAGAATGCGTCCCAGGGTTTGAGCAAGAGGCACTTGTTCCTGTTCTAAGGGGCTCAGCTCGGCAGCAATGGCTGCATGGGCTTCTTGGAGTGAATACGTAAGAGAGGGAGAGTTGTCCTTCATCATTTCCTGGGGTAGTGGAGCATTGAGTGAGATGCTGGGGCATTGCATTCCAGACCAGCATTTTTCCAGAGAAATTGAAAAGATATTCGGTTGCTTGGTAAAAGTAAAGTCGTATGCGGGAAATTCAGCATGCAGGGCAAGCAGGTCAGCTTGATACCACAGCGGTGTGTTTACTCGGGCTGACTGATTAGGAAAAAAATCTAACATTATTGCTTCGGGTAAGGTAGAGTATGTTGCATCTATTGCAGCCTGGAGGAATACATCGGCAATAGGGCGGCAATAATGAATATTCCCTGAGAAAAAAAGGCCAAGTGCAGCAAAATCGCTGAAAACAAGAGGTAACTGGATGGAAACAGAGGTTGTCGTCGTTCATGCGGAAAGAGCCCCTATGAAGGGCGTTGCCAATCCCGGCCCACATCAAATATATAAAAATCCCCAGGTCTCTGTCGAAAAAAGAACCTTACAGGAGCTGGATCCTGATGAGATCAGGGTGCAGATGCTCTATGCCGGTATCTGCGGCACAGATGTCCATTTAGCAGAACGAATCCCGGAAACCGGATATATTCGAAGTTCGGCCCCTGCTGAGATTCCACCTGAAGGAAGGATTATCGGTCACGAGGGGGTGGGCAGGATTCTGGAAACAGGCGCCAATGTCCGTCACCTGCACGCCGGAGCCATTGTTACCTTTGAATCCATCATTGTTTGCCATTACTGCGATGTCTGCCGGAAAGGGCATTTTAACCAATGCCGCAATGCAAAATTATTAGGCCTGGAAAAAGACGGCATTTTCGGGACAACCGTGGATGTCGCGGCCATGTTGGCCCATGATGTCACTGATCTGGTGAAAAGCGATCAGGATCTGCAAAGTGCCGCCTGTGTGGAACCTGCCGGAGTCGCCTATGTGGCCTGTCAGAATACCCATATCAAGGGCGGGGACTCTGTGGTTATCTTCGGAGCTGGGCCTATCGGCTTGTTTGCCGCCATATTCAGCAAGTTGATTTTTGGGGCCTCTTCCGTGCATATTGTTGAGCCTGTACCCTTTCGTCGGGAATTTGCCCGCCCGTGGTGTGATTACGTATATGCTCCTGATGATTTTTTTGCCGCTCCTCCGAGGGAAGTTGATGTGGTGATCGAAGCATCCGGGTTTCTGGATAATGTGAATAAGGTCTTTCGTCAGATCAATGCCAACGGCCGTATCGCCTTTCTGGCAAGAAGCGGCATGCCGCTGACCCTAGATGCTATGGACCATATGATCACCAATGCCATTCAGCTCATCGGCTCCAGAGGGCATCTCTGCGGAGCCTTTACAGATATCCTCCGTCTCTACCGGGAAGGTAAGGTGCCCTTGCACGAAGTTGTCACCACCGTATTGAACGGTCCAGCAGAGTTGGCAGATTTTATGCAAAGTCCGGATAAGATTTTCAGTGAAAACTGCAAGGTTCTTGTCCGGTTGGGTTGAGTCATGCCTTTTTCGTCAATTATCGGCCAGCCCAAGGCGGTCAACTTGCTCACCCGAGCCCTTAACGGCAATCGTCTGGCGCACGGCTATCTCTTTGTCGGTCCTGAGGGGGTCGGTAAAACCACAACAGCCCGCGCCTTGGCGGCGCACCTCTTTTGTCAGACAACGGAGGCAAATTCCCCCTGCGGCCATTGCAGCGGCTGTATTAAGGTAAGTTCCGGTAATCATCCAGATCTGTTGACCATCAGACCTGAAGGGGCCGGGATCAAAATCCAGCAAATCCGTGAGCTGAAAAAAAGCCTTTCCTTCCCCCCTTTTGAAGCGGAACTGCGCATCATCATTATTGAAGAGACGCAGACCATGAAGCGGGAAGCCGGCAATAGTCTGCTCAAGATTCTGGAAGAACCTCCTCCCAATAATCTCCTGCTGCTGGTCGCAGCAGACTCTGAGCCTCTTCTGGACACCATCGTCTCAAGATGTCAGGTCATTCCCTTTATGACTTTACCCGTAGAGCAGGCTGTTGCGATTATTCAGCGCAATCATCCCGAGTTTGCTACAGAAGAGGCCGAGGCTCTGGCTAAGCTGACCGGAGGATGTCCGGGGCAGGCCGGGACCCTGTACAATGATGAGGTGCTGTTCCTGCACAAGGAATGCATCCAGGCCCTGTCAGCGGAGAATGGAACCCGGGCTGAGTCGTTGGAGCAGGCCCTTTACCTGGCCGGTCGCCTTGCTGAACTCAAGGACGGGCTGGATCAGCTCTTTGATCTCCTTGCCCTCTCCTTGAAAGAAGATATGATTGCCCTGCTCAGTGAAAATAAGCAGACTGACCTGGATGTCCCCTCAGCAGCACGAGGGGGAGCAAGAGAGCACTGGAATTTACAGCGTCTTTCTGCTATGGTGGACGCTATTGACGCTGCTCGTCGTCAGTTAGCGAGGAATTGTAATCGGGCCTTAGTTTGCGAGGTTTTGCTGCTGGAACTCTTTGCCTGAATAAGCAGTAAGGGATTTACCAAAAATATAAGGTACCCCTTCATCACTCCATTCATTTTAAAAAAGATCTGCCGGGATATAACCGGTAAGTTATATATGACGGAAAATAAAGAACCACAATCTCTTGAACCGCTTTTCAGTAATTCGGCAGATGTCGATGATTGCGGGGAGAAAAAATATTTTTATCGTATTCGTTTTCGTGATCAAGGGCAGGA
The DNA here is from genome assembly GCA_965603655.1 of uncultured Candidatus Electrothrix sp. Taxonomy (GTDB): domain Bacteria; phylum Desulfobacterota; class Desulfobulbia; order Desulfobulbales; family Desulfobulbaceae; genus Electrothrix. Next base: position 23,048 of record CBFDDU010000023.1, read on the forward strand.
ATACACCGCTCTGAGCAGTGAATCTGACTTGCGCAATGGTGATGTTGTGATGGTTGAGGCAGAGCAATGTCCTGAGCCGGTGACTGTTATCAGTAGAACAGCAGGGGTAACGGAACCGGATATCAAAAGGGGTTTTTCCTATAAAATCCTTCGGCGTGCAAACTCGGAGGAAAGGAAAAAGTACGAGTATCTGCCGGTCCTGGAAAAACAGGCTACCTCCTTTTGTCGGGAATGTATAAAAAAGCATTCATTATCCATGCATCTGGTCCGGGCGGAGCGTTTTTTTAACGGCTCTAAGGTGATTTTTTATTTTACCGCAGAAAACAGGGTTGATTTCAGGGAGCTGGTCAAGGACTTAGTTCAGGAATTTCGCACCAGGGTTGAAATGCGCCAGATCGGGGTCCGGCACGAGACCAAGATGACCGGCGGTATCGGGGCCTGTGGTCGCGAGTTATGCTGCACCTCCTTTTTGCAGAAGTTTGATTCTGTCTCCATAAAAATGGCCAAGACCCAGGATCTGCCCCTGAATCCGGCCAAGATTTCCGGGGTCTGCAACCGGCTGCTTTGCTGTTTGACCTATGAGTTTGAGAACTACAAAAACATTAAGCAGGAAATGCCCCGTGTCGGTCGCTTATTGAATTATGAGGGCGTTGTCTATCGGGTGGTACGAATTTTTGCCCTGCAAGGTACGGTGCTGGCTGTGTCCCGCGAGAACGGGGAGCTGTTGATGACCGAGGAACAGTGGCGGACAGCAACGCCGGTGAGCCGTCAAGCGCCGAAAAAAGGCAAGACAAAGGTCGGCAAAAAGACTGGTCAGCGAAAAAAGGATAAAAAGGACGAAAAATAACAATTTTTAGTATCTTAGACAGAAGGTGGGGCAGAGCCATAGTTACATTTTCGCATAAATACGGGCAAAATAAATAGGGAGATGGTCGTGCGAGACAGTGAAAAAAAGTTGTATGCACTTCTTCAAAGCATTCAAGCCGCAGTTGTTGTTCATGGCCCTAACACAGAAATAATAACATGCAATAAAGCAGCTCAAGAGTTGCTTGGATTAACTGAAGATCAGATGCTTGGGAAAAAGGCGATTGACCCGGCTTGGAACTTTTGCAATGAAGACGGGAGCCATATGCAGCTCAGCGACTATCCGGTTAATCGAGTTATAACCAGCCAAAAAGAATTTAAAAATTTTATTGTCGGAATCAATAGGCCTGATAAGGAATATGTAACTTGGGTACTAGTTCATGCTGTTCCTGAATTCTCTTCCTTTGGTGATATAGTGCGAGTGATTGTAACATTTATGGACATCACCCAGCTAAGGCAGGTTGAGGCTGAACGCAAGGAGGCTGAAAAAAAAGTTCATGAGCGTTCTGTTGAATTAGCAAAATCAAATATGATACTAAAAGAAGCTCAGAAAATTGCTAAAATGGGCCATTGGGAATTCGATTTGCAATCTAATACCCTTTCTTGGTCAGATGAAATTTATCGTATATTCGGCCTAAATCCTCAAGAATTCAAAGCGTCCTATGAGGCATTTCTAGACACTTTACACCCCGATGATAGGGATTTTGTTGACAAGGCTTATGCAGAGTCGGTTAAAAAGAAAAAACCATACGATATTGATCATCGGATTGTTTTAAAAAATGGGGCAGTAAAGTGGGTTCGAGAAATATGTACCACTGAATATGATAAAGAGAATGAGCCCAGTCGGTCCATTGGTACTGTTCATGATATAACAGACAAGAAATTAGCCGCTGAGGAACGTGAGAAATTGATCAAAGAGTTGCAAACGGCTCTCAGTGAAATAAAAACACTTCGAGGAATCCTGCCCGTCTGTTCATACTGTAAAAAAGTGCGTACTGATGACGGGTACTGGGAACAGGTTGACGTCTATATCCATAAGCACTCGGAGGCTGACATTAGTCATGGTATTTGCCAAGATTGTATGAAAGAGCACCATCCTGATGAGTATGGAGTAATTTATTCAAAGAATGTTTAAGATTGCCATGTTCTTGACCTATTGATATCTTGCCAAAAGGCTTCAGGGGTAACCAGTTGGTTAGTCGCATAATGTGATGTTTATGTTAAATTGTGATTCCCCCGGGTGCGTGCCTCCTGCATGACTCGGTTTTTTACATACCTGTAACCAACACATCGAAAAGATAAGGCGATGACAGCAGATGTACACTCATTGGCCCCTGAAGTCGTGGTTGAATTTCTCTCCAAAATCATGCCCTTTAACGAGCTTGATCATGAGACCCTTCATCGCGTGGCCCGGCATGTAAAGGTGGATTTTTTCCCGAAAGGAACTCGGCTGCTCCATGCCGGTGAGACGGAGGTCAATTACCTCTATCTTATCCAACAGGGCGGGGTAAAATCCTTTATCGTTGATGATGAAGGCGAGGTCACCCTGAAGGATTATCGGGGCGAAGGTGACTATATCGGGGCGCTCGGGATTATCCGGGGAGCCAGGGCTAATCTTGATGTGGAAACCGTTGAAGATACCTTCTGCTTTCTCCTACCTAAAGCCGTCTTTCTTGACCTGATCAACACCCAACCCGGTTTTTCCCAATATTATCTGAAAAGTTTTTCTGAAAAATTTGTCGTCACCGCCTATGCTGAGCTGCGTCGCCATAAGATGACCCGGCGCGGCGATGAAAATCTCCACCTCTTTACCATGGAGGTCGGAGATATCGTCAAGCAACCCCCTCGCGCAATCTCCGCTGACAGCACCATCCAGCAGGCGGCCAAAAAAATGGCCGGTTTTCGTATAGCTTCCCTGCTCGTTCATCAACCCGGTAACGAGGAAAAAATAATCGGGATTATCACGCATCGGGATATGAGCAATAAAATTCTTGCTCCAGGGCTTGATTATAACGAGCCAGTCCGTCGTATTATGTCCTCGCCAGTAGCCACGGTGCTGTCGCAGGAAACCTGTTTTGATGCCCTGCTCAAAATGATGTCCGGCTCCAGGCATCATCTTGCCGTTGAACGACGCGGAAAAATCATAGGGCTCATTACCTCACATGATATTACCCTGATCCAGGGGAGTTCTCCCTATTCCCTGTTTAAGGAGGTAGGTAAGCAAAGAAAAATTGCAGGCCTTTATCCTCTTTCCCAAAAAATACCGGGAATGATTCGTAACCTGATCAAAGAAGGGGCCAAGCCGGGCAACATTTCCCGCATGATCTCAATCCTTAACGATCATATACTGGACAAACTTCTCTACCTGCTGGAAGAAGAAGTAGGGCCTCCCCCTTTGGCCTATTGCTGGCTCCTTATGGGGTCCGAGGGCCGACGGGAGCAGACCTTTAAAACCGATCAGGACAACGCCATTATTTATGCGGAGCCAAAGGATGAGCAACAGCACAAGGCTGCTGAAGAGTATTTCGCTCGTTTTGCCCGTAAGGCCATTAATCACCTCGTTGAATGCGGCTACCCCCTGTGTCCGGGAGAGATCATGGCGGTCAACCCGAAATGGTGTCAGCCGCTCTCGGTCTGGAAGAGATATTTTGAAGCTTGGGTAGGCTCTCCTGATCCTCAGGAGATCTTGCTTGCCACCATATTTTTTGATTTCCGCGCCGGCTTCGGTAAAGCAGCCCTTGCTGATGAACTGCGTCAGCACCTGAGCGCACTCACGGAGAGACAGGAACTCTACCTGCTCCACCTTGCCAACCAATGCCTAGCTGCCAGGACACCGCTGTCCTTTTTTAAAAATTTCATCGTGGAAAAAAACGGTGAGCATAAAAACAAATTGGACATAAAGCGTCAGGGAATAACACCCTTTGTTAATTTTGCCAGAGTGCTCGCCCTTAAACATGGTGTCAGGGAAACCAACACCTTGGCCCGCCTACATGTCCTTGCCAAAGAAAATATTCTCAATGAGACCTTATGGGTCAAAGCTATTGATGCCTATGAAATGCAGATGCAGCTCCGAATCATTCATCAGCTCCACCAGTTGGAAGCAGAGGCAGAACCGGATAACCATATTGCCCCGGATGAGCTGTCAGAGCTGGAAAAACGAATGCTCCGGGATGCTTTTCAGGTCATTGACCGATTACATAATGTTCTCAAGACAAGATTCCCTTCTCCCTGATTGACGTATGTTTTCCTTGCTCAAGCCCCTCAGAAGGCTGCTATCTCTGCCTCCTCCGCACCCTGTCCTGCTCAGAAACAGAGAGCAGTTTGCTGATTTTAAGCAGGGGGCTCCCCTCAGTGACTACACCTTTGTGGTTTGCGACACCGAACTCACCGGTCTGAATAAACGCAAAGATGAGATCATCTCCATCGGTGCTGTTCGTGTTGTTAATTTACAGATTCAGCTTGACCAGACCTTTCATCGTTATATCCGCCCAACCAATATCAATCCCAACGAGGCAACCCTTATCCATCGGATTACGCCGGAGGAATTAAAAAAGGCGGACAGTGCTGAAGAGGTCTTGCCGGAGTTTATGGATTTTTGTGATAATAGCCTGATAGTCGGTCATTTTATCGGGCTGGATATGCATTTTCTCAATAAGATGTCCCGTCAGTTTTTGGGCGGAACCCTGTCCAATCCTGGGATTGACACTCTGCGACTCGCCCGCAGGTTCAAGGACAGTGGCAGGACCGATCATTACGGACATCATGACCACGCCTCATCGTATACCCTTGATGCGCTCGTCAAAGAATTCAACCTTCCTGTTTTTAAGCCCCATGACGCTTTAGAAGATGCCCTGCAAACAGCCTATCTTTTTTTATACCTCCTGAAAAAATTCCGAGATGGCGGCATTAACTCCTTGAAAGAGTTGTACCAAGCCGGAAGAATTCGCAGCTGAGCCGCTCTGTTTGATATTCTTCGATCTTGACAGCATTGTCAGAGGAAAGTATAAAAGCATTTGTTCAAGTATTTTAGCAATGCAC